>NZ_JDWE01000011.1:0-105334 GCF_000685765.2 Frankia sp. BMG5.23 | reverse complement strand
GGCGCCTCACCCGACAGCGTCCCCCTGGACGGCGCCTCACCCGACAGCGAACGGAGCCTGACGGCCCACGGTCCCATCCCCTTTCCGCGCTCACCCCTCTCATCAGGAGCCACGATGACCACGACGCCGACCGTCGCCCCGCACGACCCGACCGTCGCCCGTCACGATCTTTCCGATACCTCGGTGCGGTACCTCGATCTGCTTCGCGCGACGCTGACCTGCTCTCTCTGGGATGGTCGGGACGGCGGTGCGTGGGAGCCGCGCACCGGCGCGAAGAGGATGCTGGTACGAGCCTTCCGCAGCCAGGGAATGGAAATCGTCAAGAGGAGCGCACCGGGCGCCCGGACCGACGGCCGGGACTGGCCACGGCTGGCGCTCACGATGACCGGCGACCGCCGGATGCGCAACCTCCAGGAGTGCGCCGAACGAGTCATCGTCGACGGCGTCCCAGGCGACTTCATCGAGACCGGGGTATGGCGGGGCGGCGCGTGCATCCTCATGCGCGGGGTGCTCGCCGCCTACGGCGTCCCCGACCGCACGGTCTGGGTCGCCGACTCGTTCGCCGGCCTGCCCGCGCCCAATCCGGGGCGCTACGCCGCCGACACCGGCGACCGCCACCACGAGTACGCGGAGCTGTCGGTGTCCCTCGAGCAGGTGCGGGACAACTTCCGCCGCTACGGCCTGCTCGACGATCAGGTCCGTTTCCTGCGCGGCTGGTTCCGGGACACCCTGCCCACCGCGCCCATCGAGCGCCTCGCGGTCCTGCGCCTCGACGGCGACATGTACGAGAGCACCACCGACGCGCTGACGGCGCTCTACCCGAAGCTCTCCGACGGCGGCTTCTGCATCGTTGACGACTATGGAGCCGTTCCTGGCTGCCGGGCGGCAGTCGAGGACTACCGGGCCGCCCACGGGGTGACCGAGCCGATCATCGAAGTCGACTGGACCTGCGTCTACTGGCGCCGGAGCGAGCCCTCGCGGTCGCGCTGAGCTGGTCCGCGCCCCGCCGACCCCGGCGGAGAGAGGAGGAAAGGGATGACGGAGGAAGGGGTGGCAGTGCGGCAACGACCGTGGGCAGTACTGATGGTGTGTACCGGAAACGTCTGCCGCTCGCCCCTGGCCGAGCATCTCGCCGCCGCCCGGTTCAGCGCCGCGCTGGACCAGATCAGCCTCGGCGCGGCCGGCGCGCAGGCATCCGGTGGGACCGGGGGTAACGAGTCCTCATCCGAGGGATGGCATCCACCCAGCCCCGCCGGGGACCTTCTGGTGAGCAGCGCGGGAGTATGCGCCCGGGCAGGTGAGGCGATGTACCCCCAGGCCGCGGCGATCCTGACATCGCGGGGGCTCGACCCGTCCGGCTTCCGGGCAAGGTTGCTGACACCGGATCTGGTCCAGGCCAGCGATCTGGTGCTGTGCGCGACCCGCGCACACCGCTCGACGGTGGTGGGCCTTGTGCCACGGGCCATGCGCCGTACCTTCACCCTGCGCGAGTTCGGACGGGTGACCTCCGGAGTCCGCCCCGCCGACATCCCCCCGGGCGGGACACGGGCGGCCGGGGAGTATCTCGCCGCCACGGCCCGGCGGATCCGGGCCGCCGGCCACGCGCTACCGGCTGCCCTCGACGACCTGGCCGACCCCCTCGACGGCGGTCGGGATGCGTTCGAGAACTGCGCGCGAATGATCGAAGAGACGCTGTCACGGCCGATGGCCCTGCTGGCGGAGGCGTGTCACGAACGACTGGCGGTCACGCCTACGGACCCCGCAGACCCGGCAGGCCCGGCAGGCCTCGCGGATGTCCCGGTCGACCGGACCCCGGCACCGGGATGAACATCCTGATCGGGAACCGGTGGCTGGCCGGCTTCCTCGACGAGACCCCCCTGCCCGGCCACTGCCGGATCCGCCCGGACATCTGGGTGACGCTGTTCCCCGTGGACGGTCAGTTCTTCGTCAGGGCGGGCAGCAGCCGGGCCCTCGCCGCCTACACCCGCGAGTTCGGCATCCGCGCGGTCGCCCGCAAAACGGCCAGCCGGCTGCGGGAACGCGACCGCAACCAGCGTTACTTCGGCATGGGCCTGGGCACCCTGATCGAGGCGGTCCCACCCGTCAGCGGGGCGGCTTCGCCGACGGGAACGACCGTCGCTTTCGTCGCCCCCTGCCACCCGGCGTGCATGGAACGCGTCGTCCTGCATCAGGACCTCGTCCGCCCGGTGGGGCCGGGCGGCCCCACCGGCGCTCCCGCCGACCCACTCGGCTTCGTCAGCCCCGATCCGCCGCCACCGCGATCCGCGGTCGTCTACCGGGCCCGGCCGGCGACCGCGTTCCCGGCCGTGGACGACACGCTCATCGGCTGGTCCCCGATGTCGGGAGCACCGGTGGACCCCGGCGCCGTCGACCGTCTCGTCGCCTGGCTTGCAACCGAGTGGACCGGGGCCCGCCCCGGGGATCGTCCACTCGCCGGGGTCAGTCCGATCACGGAGAGCACCCGGCGCTATGGCCCGCCATCCGCGTCCGGACGACCCACCGCTGTCCTGTTCGGGTTGGGACACTATGCCAAGACGCAGATCGTCCCGCACGTCCGTGATCACCTCGACCTCGTCGGTGTGCATGAGATCGACCCCGTCCAGCTGGGCACCCGGCGACCGGACCGATGTTCCTGGGACACCGCGGCGCTGCTCCGGGACGGGGAGCGGGCCGACGTCGTCCTCATCGCGGGCTACCACCACACGCACGCGCCGCTGGCCCGGGATGCGCTGCGGCTCGGCTCGGTGGCCGTCGTCGAGAAGCCCGTTGTCACCACAGAGGAGGATCTCGGCCGGCTGGTGAAACTCCTTCACGCCGGCGGGCGCCTGTTCGCCTGCTTCCAGCGACGCCACAGCCCGATGAACGCCTGGCTGCGCTCCGACCTGCGCCTGGCCGACGGCAACGAGCCGCTGATCTACAGTGCCGTGGTGTACGAGGAACCGCTTCCCCGCCGGCACTGGTACCGCTGGCCGTCCTCACGCACCCGGCTGGTCAGTAACGGCTGCCACTGGATCGACCACTTCCTCTGGCTCAACGACTTCGCGCCGGTCCGCCGGAGCACGGTGGCCCGCTCCCGCACGGACACCTTCACGGTGTACGTCGAGCTGGAGAACGACGCGGTCCTCTCGCTCGTGCTGACCAGTGCCGGGGGCAGCCGGCACGGTCTGCGGGAACAGTCCCAGCTGCGCGCGAACGGCGTGACGGCCACCATCGTCGACGGTTCGCAGTACACCGCGGAGGCCGGGTCCCACATCCTGCGGCGGCGGCGAGTCAACCGGCTCGACAGCTACCCGGCCATGTACCGCGACATCTGCGCGGGCATCGTGGCCGGCGCCCCGGGCGAGGACGCACGGCAGATCGCCGCCGTCGCCGCGCTCACGCTACGGCTGGACGCCGCAGCCGGCCGGGATGGGCCCGAACCCTGATCACCGGAATCACGGACATCGGGGACATCGGGGTCCTGGTGCCGACGGCGCCCGGACCCCCGAATCGGACCGCCCTCACGGGCCCGGTGCGACCGCCACGCCATCGCCCGCCATCAGGACGCCGCAAGGTCGGCCGGCACCCGGCGCCCGACCGCCCGCCGGGTTGCCGGTCCCGCCGCTGACGGCCGCGTGGGCGCGACGGCCTCGACCGCCGGTGCCACGATTGGGGAGATCGGGGACTGTGCCGCGCAGGTGTCGACCGGTCCCGCCACGGCGCGCGGCGCGGTCCCGGGATGGACGGCAAGCCTGCTGCCCCATTCCCGCAACCAGCCGACGACTCGTTCCCCCGCCATCGGACGTGACACAAAGTACCCCTGGACCTCGTCACACTGCCAGGCGGCGAGAGAGGTCCAGGAACGCTGCGTTTCGACCCCCTCGGCGACAATCCGTAACCGCAGCGCATGTGCCAGGGAGACCGTGGACCGCACGATCTCGGCCGCGGCCGGATCGCGGTCGAGGTCACGCAGGAAGGTCCGGTCCAGCTTCACCTCGTCGGCCGGCAGTTCGCGCAGGTACGACAGCGAACAGAAGCCGGTGCCGTAGTCGTCCAGGCTGACCCGCACACCGAACCGGCGCAGCCCCGCCAGGGTTCCCTGCGCCAGCTCCCGCGCCACGATGAGGGAGTCCTCGGTGACCTCGATGACAAGCGCCGAGGGCGGGAGCCGGTGCCGGGCGAGCGCGGCCCGCACCACGCCGACGAAGGCGCGGTCGACGATGACCGACGCGGGGACGTTCACCGACACCGCGAGCGGGGCACCCCGGCCGTGCCAGCGCGCGCAGTCGGCCAAGGCCTGGTCGAGGACCTGCACGGTGAGCTTCGGCATCAACCCGGCACGTTCGATCTCCGCCAGGAAGGCGTCGGGCTGCCGCACGCCGTCGACCGGATGGCGCCAGCGGACGAGGGCCTCCACACCGCTGATCCGACCGCTGCGCAGATCCGCCTTGGGCTGGTAACTCAGTTCGATCTGGCCGGAGTCCAGCGCATGGCGCACCTCGGCCCGCAGCAGCAGGCGGGCACGGTTGATCGGTGGATGGTCGCGGGCGTAGACGGTCTGCCCGTGACGGCCCCCCTTCGCCAGGTACATCGCCTCCTCCGCGTGACGAAAGAGCTCCAGCGCGCCACGGCCGTGCTCGGGGGCATGGGCGATCCCCACGCTCGCCTCGGGCCGCACCGGAGTTCCCGCGAGTGGAACGGGCAGTTCCAGCACCTCCCGCAACCGCCGAGCGACCTGTTCGGCCCGGGCCACATCGGCGCCGCGCAACAGCACGGCGAACGCGTTGCCGTCCACCCGGGCGAGCAGATCCGATCCGGGCAGCGCTCCGCGTAGCCGGCAACCCACCGTGGCAAGCAGGCGGTCCCCATGCTCATGCCCGAGCGCCCCGTTGACATCACGCATCCGATCGAGATCGATGAGCAGCACCGACACGGACGTCGCGCCACGCGCCCGGTGCTCACCACCCGTGAGACAACGGCTGGCGACGTCGAGGAAGTACCGTCGGCCCGGCAGCCCGGTCAGCTCATCCACCACGCCGCGCCGCGGCCACGCACGGCCCACGCCTCCCCGGGGATCCCACGGCTGGATGTCCGGTCCGGCCGAACCGGCCAGACCGTTCGCGTCGGCCGGACCGTTCGGACCCGGCCAGACCGCCGCGGCGAGGATCGCCACCGCGATCGACAACGCCGCGGCCGCGAGCACCACGCACGACAACGCGACCGGCGACGGCGCGGGCCCGCCCCATCCGCCGATGAGACAGAGCAGTCCCAGAAGCAGACCCAGCGCACCCCCCATCAGGGCGGCGACCCCCGAGACCGGCCGGACCAGCATCGACCGGGGCAACACCGACCGGAACAAAACTGACTGGACCATCGTCGCTCCGCCCGCAGCGCATCCATGACCTGGACGAGCACGCGGACCGACATCGCCGATCCGCGTGCTCCCGGGGACAGCCATCCCCGCCTCGACCTCGTGGCGCAACCATCGGCGGCTACCCGACGGGCGGCCCGCACCGCCGTGCCGGATCGTCGAGCCACGCCGTATCCGATCCCGCCCATTCATCGAATTCCCCCGAAGCCGATCCCGCAATGTCCTTGAGTGAGCTGCGTCCTTGGGTGAGCCGCCGCAGCCGGTCGAGGATGGCCGCCCACGACGTCACCGCCGCCGGCATCACGCGCCTGGTTTATCCCCGCGCTATCCGAGCGTAACGTTCGCCAGTTCGCAGGGTATCCGATGCCCGACTTTCCACCGGCATCGGCTCGGTCCGTGGCCGCCGACACCGTCGTTGGCCAACCGCCGGGTAACACTAATCACCGTGAAGGGCACCGGCGAAATCCAAACCGTTGCCGCCCGGGACCACACCGTGTCCGTTCCGGGAAATCCCCGCCAGGGGCGGAGATCTTACAGTAATCAGCTCCTTGCCCGGCACCTCAGCGGGTTCTCCGGGCATCGGACAGGTGGCGTCGAACCGAGTCGGCGCTACCACCTCAGATTCGGTGACGCGATACGCGTGGTAACGGTCTCGCACCTCGACGGGGAAGGGATCCCCAACCTTCAGCTCATCGAGACGACTAAACGGTTTTCTATATGCGGTCCGATGTCCGGAAACCACGACATTCCCCAGCTCATCGGGCATGGCGGTCCCCGGCATATGTCCGGGACCCCGGCGCAGGACGGTGGCGGGGACACCTTTCACAATGGCCGGCGAATGGTTTGGACCGAATCGTGGAGCACACCGAATCGTGGAGCACACCGAATCATGGAGCACTCAGTATCGCCGGCCCCTCGCCGGCGCGTGCCGCCGGGAGTCCACCGGACCGGCAGGCCGGATGGGCGCGGGGACCACGCCGGCGGGTCACACCAGCACCCCGAACCTCACTCACCGTTACATGCAGAGGCACTTCTGTTACCCTCGATACTCATTCCGAGCCGTGGAGGCTCGTCGCCCGCCGGACCGGATGCTCTACCCGAGCGACGCAGGGGGTCCGATGAAGACCGTGGCGGTGATTGTCCACTGGGGTCCGCACCGGCCGACCGTGGAGCTTGCGAGATGGCTCGACGGCAGCCCCGTCATCGCCCAGGTGGCGGTGGTCGCGAACGACCGGTCGGACCGACCCGACCACCTGCCGGCCTCGGTCGCCTGGATCCTGCCGCCCCGCGACCTCGGTCTCGGCGGAGGCTTCCGGCTCGCCAGCCACGGCTACCCCGCCGCGCAGGCCTATCTCCTGATAGGCAACCACGTCAGGATCCCGGACCTGGCGCTGCGCGCCTGCCTGGATCTGCTGGCCGGGACGAACATCGGCGTGGTCGCGCCCACACTGGTCGACAACGACGGTCGGCGCTCGGGCCCGGCGCGGCTAAGCCCGGTCCTGGCTGCGCCGAAGGCCCGGCGTCCCCCCGGCGACCGCCCCCTGGAGGCCGACTGGGTCGCAGGCACGATCATGTTCGTCAAGGCGGACTGCCTGCGGCGGATCCCCCTGGACGGCCGTTACTACCTCGGGTTCGAGGATGTCGACTTCTGTTACCGCGTCCGGGACGCCGGATGGAGCGTCGTGGTCAGTCCGCACCGTGCACAGCGCATCGGGAGCACGACCGTCCCCCGGCATGGCGACGCCTACTACGGGGTGCGCAACCGGCTCTGGTTCGCCCGGGTCCGCGGATGGCGAGCCCGGGCCGCCTTGATCGCTCTGGCGACGGCGGTCGTCGTGCTACCCCGCGCCGTCGCGCTGGACATGCTCCTCGGGCACGGCACCCGGACCTCGGCCCTCGTCCTCCACGGCCTGCTGGACGGTCTCTCGATGCTTCCCCCGCCGGGAGAGGCACGTGACGACGAGCCGCGCGCCGCTCACTGGACAAGCTGGCCGTAGTCGGGCTGGTCACCAGACGGCGCGGACCGTTGCCGCACCACGGCAACGCCGGATGCGCCGGTCCGGCGCGTCACCTGTGGCGCCGCGAGGAACAGCGCCTGCCAGCCGAACATGTTCGGCCACCGGTCCAGAACGCGACGATCCCACCGCCGCACCAGCTCCCCGGGGAGCAGCTCACGGGTGCGCCACCACGGCAGACCACCGGTGGTGGCGGTGGCGACGATGCGCAGTCCGTTGTCCTCCAACAGCCGCCGGGCCGAGTTGACAGTGTAGAACCGCAGGTGGGTAGCGTCCATGAGACCGGTCTCGGTGTACTCAAACCGACCCCGCAGGAACAGTGCGCGCTGCCGGTAGTGCAGCACGTTCGGCAGCGCCACCAGGACCCGGCCGCCGGGTGCCAGCGCCCGCCGGGCCTCTACGAGCAACGGCACCGGATCCGCCAGGTGCTCGAGGATGTGGGAAAGCAGCACGAGCTGGTGACTTCCGTCGGGGACGAAGGGCAGCCCGGCGTTCAGATCAGCGAGTTCGACGTGGTCGCACTCGGCCGTGGCGGCGGCCCGCTCGGACGGATCAATCGTCACCCCCGTCACCCGCCAGCCCCGGGCCCGCAGCAGCCGCGCGTTGTCCCCGGCTCCGCACCCACAATCCAGCGCCTTACCCGCCGGTATGTCGATCAGATCGAGGAGAGGCGGGTTACCACCGTTGCGGTACCGCAGATCGGCTTCCATACACGACCCCTTGTCGCCATCATCGGAGAAGCTACAGGCAGTCAAGAGAACTCGAAACGTTACTATGACACGCTCCGCAGCACAGGACTAGCACCTGGAGAGACATTAAAATCACTCTCCGTGCAGATCTCGCGTCGATCCACCGCCCCGACCGCCTCCCTCACCGATCGACCCGCCCGGGTTCTACTGCTGAGCAGTTCCCGCGGCCTCGGTGGCGGGATCGAGCGTTATCTCTCGACGATCGAGGAGACACTGCGGGCCGGTGGGGCCGATCTCCTGCGGGTCGACATGCTGGAGCCAGGCGTCGAGCTGACCCCGGCGATCAGGGCGCGCTTCACATCGCGCGCGCTCGCCGCGGCGCGCCGCTTCGGCCAGGCCGACAGCGTGGTCGCCGGGCACGCCAACCTCATCCCTGTCGCGGCGGCGGCCCTCCGACTGTCCCGGGCCCGTCTCGGCCCGGTGCTGCTCTACGGCACCGACATCTGGGGCATGCGCCGCACCGACCGCGCGATCCTGCGCGCCGACCCGCTCCTGCGCCCGGTCACGATCAGTTCCTACAGCGCCGGCGCGCTGTCGACGCTGGGTCTGGCCCCCATCCTCCGGCCGGGCATCTCACCGACGTGGCGGGCGACCCTGCTGGCCGAGGCGAACCGCCGCCGGCCGTTGTCCCCCGTACCGACCATGCTGAGCGTGTTCCGGCTCAGTGACTGGGTGGGCAAGGGTGCGGGGGTCCTGCTGGAGGCCGTGGAGTCCGTCCGGGCCACCCTCGGCCCGGTCCGGCTGGTGTTCGCCGGGCAGGGCCCGGCACCCGGGGCCCTGCATGAGCTGGTGTCCGCGCACCCCGACACCGAGCTGCACGAGTCCCCGACCGACGACGCGTTGGCACGCCTCTACGCCACCGCCGACCTGTTCGCGCTGTGCACCCGCACCCGCTCGCGCGGGCCACGGATCAGCGGTGAGGGCTACGGCATCGTGCTGCTCGAGGCGCAGCTCGCCGGGTGCGCGGTGGTCGGACCCGCCTCAGGCGGTAGCCACGACGCCTACCAGGACGGCGTGACCGGGCAGACGCCGATGGACGAGTCGGCGCAGGCGCTGGCGGACGTCCTGCACGGCATGCTCGCCGACCGAGCGCGACTGGCCCGCGTCGGCCGGCGCGCCGCGGAGTGGGCCGAGGCCGCCACTCGGCCCGACGACTACCTCCGCACGGTTTTCACCGCCCTGACCGGACGGCTACCGACCAGCGAGGGCCGGGACATCCCGGTCCAGCCCACGGGCACCGGAACCCGGCGGGGGGCGCCACGGGCCGATGCTCCCACCGGATCGGCGTGACTCCCGGATCCGGATTACGAATATCAAATATCGACCAGAGGTAACCATAACGCTATCGGCGGCCAACAGCCGGAAATGGTTGCCGGTCGCTCCTACTCCAGGTAGTCGCGCAGCTTCTGCGACCGGGAGGGATGCCGAAGCTTGGACAGCGTCTTCGACTCGATCTGGCGGATGCGCTCCCGGGTGACCCCGAACTCGCGCCCGACCTCCTCCAACGTACGCGGGTGCCCGTCAGTGAGCCCGAAGCGCAGCTGGATGACCTTCTTCTCCCGGTCGGACAGGGTGTGCAGGACCGAGTCGAGCTGCTCCTGAAGCAGGATGAAGCTGGCCGCGTCGACCGGGACGACGGCGTCGCAGTCCTCGATGAAGTCGCCAAGGTGGGAGTCCTCCTCCTCACCGATGGGGGTCTCCAGCGACACCGGCTCCTGTGAGACCTTGAGGATCTCACGCACCTTGTCCGGGGTGAGATCCATCTCCTTGGCGATCTCCTCCGGACTCGGCTCCCGGCCGAGGTCCTGCAGGAGCTGCCGCTGGATGCGGATCAGCTTGTTGATGGTCTCGACCATGTGCACCGGGATGCGGATGGTGCGTGCCTGGTCGGCGATGGCCCGCGTGATCGCCTGCCGGATCCACCAGGTGGCGTAGGTCGAGAACTTGTAGCCCTTGGTGTAGTCGAACTTCTCGACCGCCCGGATCAGGCCGAGGTTGCCCTCCTGGATGAGGTCCAGGAACAGCATGCCGCGCCCGACGTACCGCTTGGCGATCGAGACGACGAGACGCAGGTTCGCCTCGACCAGCTTGCGCTTGGCGATCTGCCCGTCGCGTTCGATGGCCTCGAGGTCCCGCCGCATCTGCGGGGAAGTTTTCTTGGTGGCCACCGCCAGCTTCTCGGAGGCGAACAGCCCCGCCTCGATCCGCTTGGCAAGATCAACCTCCTCCTCGGCGGTGAGCAGGGGGACCTTGCCGATCTCCTTGAGGTACATGCGCACCGGGTCGGAGGTCGGCGCCTTGAGGGCGAGCTCCTCCTCCTCGCGGCGACGGCGGGCCAGCAGATCCGCCTCGTCGGGGCTCTCACCTCCCGCCTCGAGTACCTCGATGCCCTCGTCGTTCAGCACCTGCAGCACCGTCTCGGCCTGCTCCGGGGGCAGCTCCGCGGCCTGGATGGCGACCGTGACATCCTCGGTGGTGAGGAACCCGATCTCCTTGCCCCGGGTGATGAGGTCCTTGACCTCGTCCACCTGGGCTTCGCGGGGTAGGACGGTAGGACTCATGGGCGGAATCTCGTCACTTCCTTCTCGGGATCGACCCAGGTTACGCGGCACCTACGCCCCGCTCCCGGAGTTGATGCTTGTGCTGCTCCAAAGCGATCAGCTCGCCGAACGCACGGCGAAGGGCCTCGGCGTCGGTCACCCCGTTGAGCCGCTGCACACGCGACTTCAGGTCCGTGATCCGACGGGTCACATGCAACTCCTGTACCCGCGACATCTGTTCGTCGACATAACGATCATCCACATCGTGGTCGCACAGCACCCTCTCCACTGCAAGGGCAGTGACGAAGCGTCGCAGCTCCTCCTCCGAAGCCGCCGCGGCCAGCTCGGTCACCCAGGTGGTGACCTCACCGGACCTCGCCAGCCCCGCGCACACCCCACCGGCCTCGGCGATGAGGTCACGGACGGCACGGTGCGCGGGAACAGTGAACATCTCCGGACCCAGCGTGTCGAACATCGGGCCCGCCAGCCCGGGATACTGAACGGCCAGCTTGAGCGCCTCACGCTCCACGATGACCGCCGCGTCATCGGCCCCCGCCCCGCGCCGGCGCATCGGCGCGGAACGGGCACCAGCCCGCTCGCCCCCCTGCCTCGACCGGTGCTCGGCCACCCGGCCCACCACGAACCGCTCGTCGAGGAAACCCAGCCAGCGGTCCAGGTTCACCGCGTACCGGTGCCGCAACGCGGCGTCCTTGAGCCGGTTGACCAGCGGCGCGGCGGCGTCCAAGGCTGCGAGCCGGCCCTCGGTGGTGTTGAGGTCGTAGCGGTCGAGCACCCCGCGGATCGCGAACTCGACCAGCGGCACCCGGCTGGCCACCAGATCCCGCACGGCGCCGTCGCCACCGCTCATCCACAGCTCGCAGGGGTCGCGGCCGGAGGGCTCCACCGCCACGAAGGTCTGGGTGGCGAAGCGCTCCTCGTGCTCGAAGGCGCGTAGCGCCGCCTTCTGCCCGGCCGCGTCGCCGTCGAACGTGAAAATCACTTCACCGCGACGCTCGTCGGAGTCCATGAGCAGCCGGCGGACCACCGCGACGTGCTCGGAGCCGAAGGCGGTGCCACAGGTCGCCACGGCCGTGGTGACCCCGGCGAGATGGCAGGCCATGACGTCGGTATAGCCTTCGACCACCACGACCTGGTAGCGGCGGGCGATGTCACGGCGGGCGAGATCGGCGCCGTAGAGCAGGTTCGCCTTCTTGAACAACGGCGTGTCCGGCGTGTTGAGGTACTTCGGCCCGGCGTTCGGGGCGTCGTCCTCGGCGAGGCGCCTCCCACCGAAGCCGACCACCTCACCGGCGAGATCCCTGATCGGCCACATCAGCCGATGATGGAAACGGTCGATCAGACCCCCGCGGGCGCCCTGTTTGGCCAGCCCCCCGAGCACCAGCTCCTCGCCGGTGAAGCGCCGGGCGAGCAGATGCCGAGTGAGGGTGTCCCAGCCGGTCGGGGCGTAGCCGACCTCGAAGCGCGCCGCCGTGGTGAGATCGAATCCCCGCGCAGCGAGGAAGTCCCAGCCGGCGCGCGCGGAGGCCTGCGACTCTAGCTGCTCGGCGTAGAATTCGGCGGCCGCCCGGTGCGTCTCCAGCAGCCGCTGCCGCTGGCTGGACACCGTACGGTCGGTGGTCCCACCGCCCTCGTAGGTCAGCGCCACCCCGGCCCGGCGCGCCAGGCGCTCCGCCGCCTCCCGGAAGGTCAGCCCGTCGATCTCCCGCACGAAGGAGTAGACGTCACCACCCTGCTGGCATCCGAAACAGTGGAACAGGCCGGTTGCCGCATTGACGTAGAAGGAGGGTGACTTCTCGTCATGGAACGGGCACAGCCCGACGAGCTCGTTACGCCCCGCCGGACGCAGTTGTACGTGCTCGGCCACGACGTCCGCAATCGGCGAGCGCTCCCGGACCAGGGCGACGTCGGCGTCACGGATTCGTCCCCCCACCCGCCCCTCCCAAGTCCGCGTCGAGACTCTGCGGGTACCCGAACGAGAGGTAGCTCGCCCGGGGCAGAGTGCCCGTCAATATGTTTGCCACGTCCATTCCCGCCGGATCGATGCTAGGACCACCACCCGCCGGCCTGCCCGGCCTGTCGACGAGTGACGCGGCGCCCCTCACATCGGTCCTACCGCTGCGATGGTACGTGTCGTAAGCACGACAGTACCGATCATGCCACGTGAATGTTGGGGACAGGGGCCGTGACGTGCATGCCGAGCTGCGATGTCGGGCCGCGGACCGCGCGCCGGCTCGCTCCCCCAGCCGAGGGAGCGGGTGTCCCCCCGAACGGGGGAACACCCGAAACACCGTCGGGCCATCGGGCCAGCAGAGGACACCCACCGAACCCACCACGCACGGATCCGGCGGACACGGACCCACCACGTACGGATCCGGCACGCACCGAACCCCTCTCGCACCGGGTCCCCCGCACACCGGACTCGTGGCTCACAGGACCCGCGGCGCCGGTCGTCCACACAGCAACGCATACCGCCGCTCGGCGCTGGCGTCGGTCAGACGCGCCACCTGGTCGATGACGACCCGTAGCCGTGCCGCATCGTCAGCGGCCATGCGGTAGGCCGCGCGCAACGACGGCTCGAGCACGTCCGGCGCGCCCCGGGAGAGCATCGCCACGAGCTCCGCGACCACCTCCCGCTGCCGGGACTGCCGGGCGCGGGCACCCGGCCGCTCCATCACATACCAGGCGGTGACCCCCTTGAGCGCCGCGCACTCGGCCACGGTGTCCGGATCCACCACCAGATCCGCGCCATAGCGCCACAGCGGACCGTCGGGATGGCACGCCCGGGTGGCACGGACCGCGCTGTGCGCGAACCGGGCGATGAGCTCGCTGGTCATCGCCCGCAGAGCGGCCTGGCCCCGGGCCGAGGTGATCTCGGAGCGGACCCACCAGGGCTGGGACCGCAGGGTGCCCAGGGCGGCCGCCACCGCCTCGGCGGACGGCCCCGGGTAGCGGACGGCGGTCGCGGCGGCGAGCTCCGCCCGGCGGCCGGAATCGTCGAGGGCGGCCAGATCGATGTGTCCGGCAACGACCCCGTCCTCGAGGTCGTGCACCGAATAGGCCACGTCGTCCGCCCAGTCCATGATCTGCGTCTCGATACAGCGCCGGGCGGCCGGTGCGCCCTCCCGGACCCAGCGGAGCACGGACAGGTCGTCGGCGTAGGCGCCGAACTTCGTGCTGTCCGCCCGGGGCCCAGGGCGGCGCGGCCACGGGTACTTCGTCGCCGCGTCCAGGGTCGCCCGGGTAAGGTTCAGGCCCGCGCTGCGACCGTCACAGTCGACGATCTTGACTTCGAGCCTGGTCAGCTCGCGCAGACTCTGGGCGTTGCCCTCGAAGCCACCGCAGGCGGCTGCGGCCTCGTCAAGCGCCAGCTCGCCGTTATGCCCGAAAGGGGGATGACCCAGATCATGCGCGAGGCACGCCGCCTCGACCAGGTCGGGGTCCGCTCCCAGTTCCTCGGCGAGCTCCCGGCCCACCTGGGCGGTCTCCAGGGAGTGGGTCAGCCGGGTACGCGGGAAGTCGTCGTCGAGCGGGCCCACGACCTGGGTTTTTCCCGCCAGCCTGCGCAGCGCGCTGGAGTGCAGCACCCGGGCTCGGTCCCGGGCGAAGGGACGACGCTGAGCCGGTGTGGCCTTCGGGCGTTCCACGATCCGACGGGCCGTGTCCGAGGTGTCATACCACTCACTGACCACGAGTTTGAGAGTATCGGCGCGATTCCGCGACCTCCATCGAGCTCAGCGGCGATACTTTGTGCGCACCCTTCCCCGAATCGGCCCGGAGGCCTGCCGTGGACAAGATCATTAGGTATGGGGCGATCGCGTTCCTCATCTTCTTCGTGGTGACCGCGCCCAACAGCGCGGCCAGTATCGTCGGCCGCGCCTTCGACTGGCTGCAGTCCGTCGGTAACGGGGTGTCCCAGTTCGTAACCGATACCGCTCTGTAATGGCTACCCGGCCACTCTTGATGTCTGGGACACTGCCGGCGTGGTGAGACTCCAGCTTCCGGACCTGGCTCAGCGCGACACCAAGTACCTCGCATCCCAGGAACGCCTGGTGATGATGGTGCGGTTGCACTGGGCGGTCCTGCTGCCCATCTTCCTGCAGACCGTCGGGGCCGTACTGCTCGCGCTCGTGGCGAACATCCTGTTCGCCTCGCAGGACGTCGACGCCGGCATCATCACCACGCTGCTGTGGTACTTCGCCCTCTTCATGATCTTGAGGATGCTGTGGAGGGTCGCCGACTGGCAGTTCGAGCACCTTATGATCACCGACAAACGGCTCCTGAAGGTGTCCGGGATCTTTTTCCGCAAGGTCCAGACGATGCCACTTTCCAAGATCACGGATCTCACGTACAACCGGGATCCGCTTGGCCGGTTGCTCGGGTACGGCGAGTTCGTCGTGGAGTCCGCCGGCCAGGACCAGGCGCTTTCCAAGATCCAGTTCCTGCCGCGTCCAGACCGGCTCTACCTCACCCTGGTCGACATGACCTTCGGTGGAGCACCCGCCCCAGCCGGAGACGACTGAGGGACGGCCTGGTGGGACCGGGGGGATCTCCCCCGGTCCCACCGGATGTCCCAGCCTCGTGCCTTCTCGACCGCCGGCCGCCGGCCCTGGACGGGTCAGCGCAGCAGGTCGCGGGCGGCCTCGACGATGTGCCTCGCGGAGATGCCGGCCGCGTCCAGGAGCTCCTGAGACGTCCCGGAACCCGGCAGCGACCGCACCGCGAGATGACGGACCGACAGCGGCACGCCGCCGTCGCTGAGCGCTTCCAGCACCGCGCTGGCCAGTCCACCCTCCGGGTAGTGATCCTCGGTGACGACGATGCGCCCGCCGGTGGCCTGGGCGGCGTCGGCGAGCGTCGCCGCGTCGACCGGCTTCACGGAATACAGGTCGATCACGCGGGCCGCGATCCCCTCGGCCACGAGGGTGTCCGCCGCGGCCAGCGACTCGTGCAGGGTGACACCGGCACCGATGAGCGTGACGGTGTCGGCATTCGATCGGCGGAGCACCTTGGAACCACCGGGGGCAAACGGCTCGTCCGGGCCATAGAGCACGGGGTAGGCTCCACGGGTGGTGCGCAGGTAGCTGACCCCGGGCAGATCCGCCATCGCCTCGACGAGCTTCGCGGCGGACGTCGCATCGCTCGGGTAGAGCACCGTCGAGCCGCCGACCGCCCGCATCATGGCGATGTCCTCGAGCGCCATCTGCGACGGCCCGTCGGCGCCGATCTCGACTCCCGCGTGGCTGCCGGACATCCGGATGTCGGCCTGGGAGATCGCCGCCATCCGGATGAAGTCGTAGGCCCGGGAGAAGAACGCCGCGAACGTGGAGGCGAAGGGCACGTAGCCACGCACCGACAGCCCGACCGCCGCCGCGACGAGCTGCTGCTCGGCGATGAAGATCTCGAAGAAGCGGTCCGGGTAGATCTTGGCGAAGTCCTCGGAGTAGGTCGAGTTGCTGACCTCCGCGTCGAGCGCCACCACGTCGGTGCGGGCTCCGAGCGCGGCGAGCGCCTGGCCGTAGGCGCGCCGAGTCGCCACCTTGGCGCCGAGATCGTAGGTGGGCAGTGTGATGACGGGCCGCTCGACCGGCGCCGGTCGGGGGAGGTCCGCGGGCGGCACCGGACCGCGAACCCGCAGGTCGCGCAGGCCGCCGAGCTCGGCGATGGCGCGGTCGGCCATGTCGGCGGGGAACGGCTTGCCGTGCCAGCCCTCGACGTCCGCGGTCTCGGAGAAGCCCTCGCCCTTGCGGGTGCGGGCGAGGATGACGGTCGGCCGGGTGACGTCCTCGGCGTCGGCGAGCACCGCGTCGATCGCGGCGATGTCGTGGCCGTCAACGACGACCGCGCGGGCGCCGAAGGACTCCACCCGCCTGGCGTAGGTGTCGAGGTCCCAGCCGAGCTCGGTCGGGCCGCGCTGGCCGAGCCGGTTGACGTCGACGATCGCGATGAGGTTGGAGAGGTTGTAGTAGGAGGCCTTGTCCAGTGCCTCCCAGACCGAGCCCTCCGCCATCTCGCTGTCACCGCAGATCACCCAGACCCGGTAGGGCACCTTGTCCAGGTACTTACCGGCGAGCGCGACGCCCACGCCGTCGGGCAGGCCCTGCCCGAGCGACCCGGTCGCGACGTCGACCCACGGCAGGACAGGCGTCGGGTGGCCCTGAAGCCGCTCACCGAAACGGCGGTAACCATTGATCAACTCGTCGTCACCGACGACCCCGACCGCCTTGAAGATGGAGTAGATCAGCGGGGATGCGTGCCCCTTCGAAAAGATCAGATGATCGTTCGCCGGGTCCGCCGGGTTGTCCCAGTCGTACCGAAGGTGGCGCGCGACGAGAACCGCCAGCACGTCCGCGGCCGACATCGACGAGGTGGGATGCCCGGAACCCGCCGAGGTGCTGCTGCGCACCGAGTCGACCCGCAGTTGCTGCGCGAGTTCCCGAACCGTCTCCAGGTCGGCCGTCCCGACCGTGCTCTCGGATACGGGAGTTGCCACACCAGTCTCCTTACAGTGTCGTTCCACACCCGGAAGGTAATCTCCGGAGGGTTCTCTCGCGCCGCGGGCAGCCGACTCCGCCGCTTTGCCTCACTACCACGTGTCGCACTACCCCCTCACCCGGCGATCCGAACCGTATCAGCGGCGGCCGACGGCAAAGAGGGCCGAAGCGGGCCTTGATATGTCAGAGGCGTCACGGGTTCGTATCCGCTGCTGCCGACGAACGTCGACCCGGTGTCAGACGGCCCGGGTGGTCGCCGAAGGTGGTGATGCCTGGCGGAAGAGCTGGTACCACCGGTAACCGATCCCCTCGCGGATGATGTACCGGACCTGCGTGCCGAAGCCGTGGACGGCCGGCCCCCGGTCGGCCGGGGAGGTGACGGCGTCAACACCGAGGTCACGGGCCATCGTCCGAGAACGCAGGCTGTGCCAGGGATCGGTGACCAGCACGGCGGTGTGCCAGTGCCGCGAGTTCATCAACCCGGCTACGGCGGTCAGCGACCCGAGCGTGTTCGAACCCTCGGGTAGGACGAGCACCCGATCCGGGGGGATACCCCGCTGCCGCAGATAGGTCGCACTGGCCTCGCCCTCGGTGTAACGGTCGCCCGGCTGCTTCCCACCGACTGTGATCACCTGAGGGGCGATTCCCTCCCGGTAGAGCTCCAGCACGTGGTCGAGACGGGCGGCGAGGACCGCCGAGGGACGCCCGTCGTACTGCGAAGCACCGAGCACCACGAGGACGTCGGACCGGGGCCGGTGATCCTCCCTGCCCACCCACCAGACCTGCAGAAACGTCACCACGGCGAGAACCATGATGCCGAGGAGGACAGCCGCCACCGCCCGCATCATCCAACGCCACCATGGCACGCGGTACCAGGTCACGCGAAACGGGTTGACGATGAGACGAGGACGGGACAGGCCCACACGAACGAACAGTAGCGTCCCTATGGGCACACGACCGACATCACAGGGCAACTGCCCCCTTCATCCGCCCAGCCCCGATCGGGATCCCGGCCCGGAAAGGGCAGGAAACGGGCCAGGCGGAAACTCACCCGACCGTCGACCGGCCGAGAACCGCGGCACGCCCGGCCTCCAGCCGGGCCACCGGCACCCGGAACGGCGAACAGGAGACGTAGTCGAGCCCGAGTTCGGCGAAGAAGTGCACGGAATCGGGATCGCCGCCGTGCTCGCCACAGACGCCGAGGCCGAGATCGGGCCGAGCGCCCCGCCCAGCCCGGACCGCCGTCCTCATCAGGGCGCCCACCCCGTCGCGGTCCACCGACGCGAACGGCGACCCGGCGAGGATGCCGAGGTCGAGGTAGCGCGGCAGCAACGATGCCTCGACGTCATCCCGGGAGAAACCCCAGAGCAGCTGGGTGAGGTCGTTGGTGCCGAACGAGAAGAACTCGGCGCGGCGGGCGATCTGGTCCGCGGTGAGCGCCGCCCGCGGAACCTCGATCATCGTGCCGATCGGCAGGTCGATCTCCAGGCCGCTCTCGGTGCCGACCTCGGCCAGCACCCCGCGCACCCGGTCCCGGATGGCATCCAGCTCCGTCGCGGTGGAGATGAACGGAACCATGATCTCGGGACGGGGATCACCGCCTACGCGGCGGCAGCGCACCAGCGCCTCGGCGATCGCCCGCGCCTGCAGTTCCACCAGCCCCGGGACGGTGAGAGCGAGTCGGACGCCGCGGCGACCCAGCATCGGGTTGGTCTCGTGCATGCTGCGCAGGACCGCCAGCCTCTCCCGGTCGGCGTCGTCGACCGGCCTTCCGGCGGCGTCCGCGGCGGCGATCGACACGGACAGCTCGGTGAGGTCCGGGAGGAACTCGTGCAACGGCGGATCGAGCAGCCGGACCGTGACGGGCAGACCGTCCATCGCGGTGAAGATCTCGACGAAATCCTCCCGTTGCGGGGGAAGCAGCCGGCTGAGCGCCTCGGTCCGCTCAGCCGGCGTTCCCGCGAGGATCATCTGCTCGACCAGGGTACGACGATCCCCGAGGAACATGTGCTCGGTGCGGCACAGCCCGATGCCCGCGGCGCCGAACCGGCGGGCCCGCGCGGCGTCCGGCCCGGTGTCGGCATTCGCGCGGACCCGCAGCCGGCGGGACCGGTCGGCGTGCCGCATCAGCCGATCCACGGCGGCGACCAGGTCCCCGCCCGGCCGGGGATGGTCGGGACGGCCGGCCTCGAAGTACTCGACGACTGGTGACGGGACGAGTGGTACGGAACCGGGGTATACCGCGCCGATGGTCCCGTCGATGGAGAGGATGTCCCCCTCCCGCACGACCACGCCCCGCCCGGTGGTGAGGCGGCGACCGGCGGGATCGACCTCGATCTCCTCGGCCCCGCACACGCAGGTCCGGCCCAATCCTCTGGCGACGACGGCGGCATGCGACGTCCGGCCGCCTCGGGAGGTCAGGATTCCGCGCGCCGCGAGCATGCCCGCGAGGTCATCGGGATTCGTCTCGCGGCGGACGAGGATGACCGGTCGGCCCTCGGCCGCCACCCGCACCGCCTCGGCGGCGTCGAAGACGGCCTCCCCCACCGCCGCCCCGGGCGCGGCGTTCACTCCCGTCGCGATCGGGGCGGGCCGGGCCGTGTCGTCGAAGCGCGGGAACATCAGGGTGGCGAGCTGGTCGCCGCTCACCCGGCACAGCGCCTCGTCGTCGTCGATGACACCGCCTTCGGCGAGCATGGCGGCGATCCGGAAAGCCGCCGCGGCAGTGCGTTTGCCGACGCGGGTCTGCAGGATCCACAACCTGCCATGTTCGATCGTGAACTCGATGTCGCACAGGTCCCGGTAGTGCTTCTCCAGGCGCGTCATGATCTCGCGCAGTTCGGTGAAGGATGCCGGGTCGATCCGCTCCAGCTCGGCGAGGGGAACCGGGTTACGGATCCCGGCCACCACATCCTCGCCCTGGGCATTGGGCAAATAGTCTCCGTACACGCCGGGTTCGCCGCTGCCCGGATCCCGGGTGAAGGCCACCCCGGTGCCCGAATCCGTTCCAAGGTTGCCGAACACCATCGCGACGACGCTCACTGCCGTCCCGAGATCGTCCGGAATGCGCTCGGTACGGCGGTACAGCCGGGCCCGCGGCCCGTTCCAGGAGTCGAACACCGCTCGGATCGCGAGATCCAGCTGCTCGCGGGGATCCTGGGGGAAGGGGCGGCCGGTGCGCTCGAGCACGATCCGCTGGTAGGTCGCGACGAGCGCCCGCAGGTCGTTCTCGTCGAGGTCGAGGTCGCTACTGGTGCCCTTGGCCCGCTTCGCCGCCTCGAGGGCCGCGTCGAACGACGGCTCGCCGACGCCGAGGACGGTCCGGCCGAACATGGCCAGCAGCCGGCGGTAGGAGTCCCAGGCGAACCGCGGCGAACCTGACTGCTCGGCCAGGCCCAAGACGGCCTGATCGGTCAGGCCGATGTTCAGAATGGTGTCCATCATCCCGGGCATGGAGAACTTCGCGCCGGAACGCACCGACACCAGCAGCGGATCGTCGGCCTGGCCGAGCCGCCGTCCCCGGGCGGTCTCCAGGGTGGCAAGATGATGATCGATCTCCGCCCGTAGCCCGACCGGTTCGCCGCCGGCAAGGTACTCCCGGCATGCCTGGGTGCTGATAGTGAACCCGGGCGGGACAGGCAGGCCGAGATTCGTCATCTCGGCGAGGTTCGCACCCTTACCACCGAGAAGATCCTTCATGTCCTTGTTGCCCTGGTGGAAGCCATACACGTAGCGCGCCATGGTCGTCCCTTCCGCCCCGGAGTGATACCCAGACGCTAACCCGCGGTAACGGTATGCGCAGCCAGAATGCCCATGATCAGCGACCGGAGGCGGACAGCGAGCCGAGAGCCTCCCAGTCGAGAGCTCCGGTCGTCAGGTCCCGGATCCAGGCCAGCAGACCGAGCCGCGCCGCCCGCACCGCCGGGTCGTCGGCCATCACCATCACCGCGTCGAAGAACGCGTCGACGGCGGCCGGCAGGTCTCCGGCTGCGACGACCAGCTCATCAAGGGAGATCGCTCCGGCCGCCGTCTCCGCGGTGACAGCCGAATCGGCGCCGGAGGACGCGAGCCGCCGGACGAGCGCCGTCACGACCTCCAGCAGGTCGATCTCGGCGGGTTCGGTGAGGCGCTGCGCGTCGAGCACCGCCGGGGTCCCGGCCGGCACGATCCGGCGGACCCGCTGCAACGCGGCGGCCAGGGCGGCGAAGCCGGCGGCGGGTGCGGACTCCCCCTGGACGAGCTGCCGCAGTGTCACCAAGGTGGCGGCCGCGCGGGCCGGCGTGCCGGTGAGCGGCCCGACCGCGCCGACCAGGCGGTGGTCCACTCCGGTATCGAGTAGTTGCTGGACGTAGCGGCCACGGACAAACGTCTCGGCGGCCTCGAGCGCCTCGGCGGACACCGGCACCGGGGTGAGCCGGGCGGCGCGGGCCAGCGCGCCGGTGACGGTGAGGCCGGCGAGCTCAGGCCGGCTGCCCAGGATCGCGGCGACCCCGAGCGCGGCCCGGCGCAACCCGAACGGATCCGAACTCCCCGTGGGGGCCGCGTCGAGCGCGAACAGCCCGACAAGCAGATCGAGCCGGTCGGCGAGGGCCAGCAGGCCACCGGGGGCGGTATCGGGCAGCTGGTCACCGGCCCGGCGGGGCAGCTCCATCTCAAAGAGGGCGACGGCGACCGCCTCGGGCTCACCGGCCCGGCGGGCATACTCCCGCGCCATCGTGCCGGCGAGGCTCGACAGCTCGATGACCATCTGGGTGGCCAGATCGAACTTGGCGAGCGCGGCCGCCCGGTCCAGGGTGGCCCGGTCGTCCTCACCGAGGTCGATCTCCTCGGCGAGGTCACGCGCCAGCGCCGCGATGCGGTCGGCCCGGTCCGCGACGGAGCCGAGCCGCTGCTCGAACGTCAGCTTCGCGAGCTCCGCCCGGAACGTCTCGAGCGGCACCGTGATGTCGGCGTCGTAGAAGAACGCGGCGTCGGTGAACCGGGCCCGGATGACGTCCTCGTTGCCGGCGCGGACCAGCGCTTGGTCGACCTTACCATCGGCGACGGCTACGAACGACGGCAGCAGCCGCCCGGCGGCGTCACGCACCGGCAGGTAGCGCTGGTGCTTGCGCATGACGGTGGTGAGGATCTCCGCCGGCAGGTCCAGAAAGCGTTCCTCGAAGGACCCGAGGATCGGGCACGGGAACTCGACGAGGTTCGCCACCTCGGTGAGCACGTCCGCCTCGGCGACGAGGTCGATGTGACCGCCGGAGTCCGCGGTGAGCTTGGCCGCCTCCTCGACGACGAGCTCGCGGCGAACCACCGGGTCGAGCAGGATCGACCGGGCAGCGAGCAGTTCTGGGTAGCCGGACGCGCTCGGCACGTCCAGCGGCGGGGAGCCGGCCCGCCGGTGGCCGCGGGTGGTCCGACCGGCCGCGAGCGTCGACACCGTCACCGGCACCACGGTCTCGCCGAGCAGGGCGAGCAGCCAGCGCACCGGCCGGCTGAACGACAAGGTCGGATCGTTCCAGCGCATGTTGCGCTCCGCGCGCAGCCCCACCACCAGCTCACCGAGCACCCCGGCCAGCACCCGGGCGGCGTCCCGGCCGGCCTCGGTGCGCACGAGCGCGACATGCTCGACACCGCGGTGGGTGACGACCTGGAGGCCGGCGGGATCCGCACCCTGACCACGCGCGAACCCGACGGCGGCCTTCGTCGGCGCGCCGGCGGCGTCGTAGGCGGCCGAGACGCGCGGGCCGCGGACGACCCGCTCGACGTCCGGCTCCCGGGGCGCCACCTCGTCAACGATCGCCACGATGCGCCGGGGAGTGCCCAGCACCCGGACCGCACCGTGCGTGAGGCGGGTGGCCGCCAGCCGCTCAACGAGGCCGGCGCGCACCGCCTCGACGGTCCGGGTCACCTCGGCCGCCGGGAGCTCCTCCGTCCCGATCTCGAACAGCAGGGTGGCCGGCTCCTCGGCCCGGGTGGTCACCGCGGCGGGCACCGCGGCCGGTGGCGGGGAAGCCGCCCCGAGGGGATGGCCGAGCTCCTCGCGACGGTCCCGCCACAGCGTCGCGACCTCCCGCGACAGTCCACGCATCTGCGCGAAGGAGGTGGCCCGCTCGGTGGTAGAGACCGCGCCCCGGGAGTCGAGGATGTTGAAGGCGTGCGAGCACTTCAGCACGTAGGAGTGCGCGGGGACGGGCAGCCGGGCGTCGATGAGCCGGCGGGCCTCGGCGGCGTAGTCGGCGTAGAGCCGGCGCACGGTGTCGATGTCGGCGTCGTCGAGGTAGTACCGGGACATCTCGTACTCGGCCTGGCCGAACACCTCGCCGTAGGAGATGCCGGGGGCGTAAGCGATCTCGCTGAAGTGGCGGACGCCCTGCAGGGCCATGAGGATGCGTTCCACACCATAGGTGATCTCGACGCTGACGGTGTCGAGCGTCTGGCCACCGGCCTGCTGGAAGTAGGTGAACTGGGTGATCTCCAGGCCGTCGAGCCAGACCTCCCAGCCCAGCCCCCAGGCACCGAACGCGGGCGAGGCCCAGTTGTCCTCGACGAACCGGACATCGTGGGCGGCGGTGTCGATGCCGAGCGCCGCGAGACTACCCAGGTAGAGCTCCTGGGGGTTACCCGGATCCGGTTTGAGGATGACCTGGAACTGGGTGTGGGTCTGCAGCCGGTTCGGGTTGTGGCCGTAGCGGGAGTCGTCGGGACGGACCGAAGGTTCGACGTACGCGACCCGCCACGGCTCCGGTCCGAGCACCCGCAGCACCGTGGCTGGGTTGAGCGTACCGGCGCCGACCTCGGTGTTGAACGGCTGTACGATCATGCAGCCGCGGTCGGTCCAGTAACGGGTCAGCGCCAGCAGCGCGTCCTGCATGGTCAACATCGAGCGAGCCTCGGCATTTCGCTGTCGCGGTCACGAGTGGTGCGGGACACCCCGGCTCCGGGGACCGGACACCGGTCCGCCGGCGACCGGTGTCCGAAGAGAGCGGTCAGGCGATCAGGGAGGGGACTGTCCACGGGACATCGACACTCCGAATCCATGATCCATAGATTCATGATCAATAGATCTGCAAATCATAGATCCACAATCCATAGATCGTAGATTCCATGATGCTGAGTCGAGGCTACCGGTACCCACCGACAATCCCGCGGTTGGTCACGGCCGGCCGGCGCCCGGCGCACCGACGGAGCGCGGCGGCTCGCCGGGGGCCGCGGTGTCGGCGTCCGGCGTACGGTCGGACCGATGGGTCCGCGCCGAGCCGCCCGGCCCGTCCACCGACACCAGCACCTCGAAGGTGCCAGGCCCGTCAACCGCGAAGACGAGCAGCGGCGTCAGCGCGTATCGCACCTCGAAGGCGGACAACGCGCGACGCCACGCGCCCGGCCCGTCCCACTCGGTGGTCATCAGCCACGAGCCGGGTTCGTCGAGCGCCTGGGCGATCCGCCCACCACGAAATCCCGGGGCCCGGGCGAGCGCGTCAAGCGCCGGACGTGCCGCCGCGGCGAACCCCGCCCCGCCCGGCACGGCGTCCCCCGGTACGGCGTCCCCGGGCACGGCGAAGGCGATCTGGGCGACGACCGGAGCACCGGCCGTCGGCGCCGCCCAGTCGGGCACGGTGGAAGCGTCGGGTCCGGTCGGAACGTCGGGTCCGGTCGGAACGTCGGGCACGGTCGGAACGTCGGGTCCGGTCGGAACGTCGGGCACGGTCGGAACGTCGGGTCCGGTCGGAACGTCGGGCACGGTCGGAACGTCGGGCACGGGCATCAGACGTGATGGGCGACGGTTCCGCCGTAGCGCCGGTCCCGTCGGGCGAAGTCCTCACAGGCGGACCACAGATCGCGCCGGTCGAAGTCCGGCCAGAGCGTCTCGACGAACGAGAACTCGGCATAGGCGGCCTGCCAGAGCAGGAAGTTGCTGAGCCTCTGCTCCCCGGAAGTCCGAATGACGAGGTCCAGATCGGGCATGTCGGGCTCGTCCAGGTAACGGCCGATGGTCGCCTCATCGATCCGATCGACGCGCAGCCGGCCCTCCCGCACGTCCCGGGCGATCGCCGCCGCGGCATCGGCGATCTCGGCCCGGCCGCCGTAGTTCACGCACATCACCAAGGTGAGCCGGTCGTTGTCACGGGTACGTTCCTCGGACGACTCCAGCCGCCTGATCACGTTCCCCCACAGCCGGGGACGACGACCCGCCCAGCGAACCCGCACACCGAGCGCGTGCATGTCCTCGATGCGCCGGCCGAACACCCCGTCGGTGAAGCGCATCAGGAACGCCACCTCGTCCGGTGACCGTTTCCAGTTCTCCGTGGAGAAAGCGAACACCGACAACCATCGGACCCCGAGCTCGATCGCGCCCTCGACGCAGTCGAACAGGGCGTCCTCGCCGGCCTCGTGTCCTTTTGTTCGCGCCAGCCCGCGCATCTTCGCCCACCGTCCGTTGCCGTCCATGACGATGCCCACATGCCGCGGGACGAGACGCGACGGCAGGACCGGAGGTCGCGCGCCGGAGGGATGGGGATGCGGATCGCGAAACCGCGTCTTCACATCATTACGCAGCGCCACCGCCTACCTCCCCGCACCCGTCCGGGGCGGCTTCACGCCGCAATCCGTCCTGCCGGTCCCAGCCATCACCACATCGTCCCCCCGTCGGCGCCGGGTCGCGCCGGACGCACCCACCGCCGCTTTCCGCCTCACCATGTCCGTCCTCGTCCTTCCGCCACGGCCCGTCCCACCGCCGTCCCGCTCTCATGGTCCCGTTCCCCGGCGGTCGCACCCAGGCCGCCCGGCCCGCCTCGCCGGGATGACCGTCCCGGCCCACACGCAAGACCTCCACCACGGCGCCCGGCCGCGTCACGCCCTCTCCAGATAAGGCAGTGCGCGAAGCCCGCGTTCGAGATGCCACTGGAGATAGGCGGCGGCGATGCCACCGGCCTCCCGCCGGGCGCGGGCGTCACTGACCAGTGCACCGTCCCAGTCACCGCGCAACAGATCCGCGAGCAGCCGCACCGCACCCGCGGACACCGACGCCGCACCGTGCGGGCGACATTGCGGGCACACTACGCCGCCGCCCGGCACGGACAACGACAGGTGCAGCCCGGGCCCACCGCAACGCGCGCAGTGGTCCAGGGCCATCCCATACCCGGACACCGCGAGCGCCCGCAACAGGAACGCGTCGAGGACGAGCGCGGGTGGGCGCTCGCCGCCGGCGAGCGTACGCAGACCACCCACGAGCAGGAGGAACAGCCGCAGGGCGGGCTGGCGTTCCTCGCTGGTCAACCGCTCGGCGGTCTCGAGCATCACCGCGGCCGCAGTGTACCTCGGGTAGTCAACGGCGATCGTGGCGCCGTAGGGAGAGATGATGTCCGCCTGGGTGACCGTGTCCAGCGCCCGGCCGGAATGCAGCAGCAGATCGACGTACGTGCCCGGCTCCAGCCGCGACCCGAACCGCGAGGACGTCTTGCGGACACCCTTGGCGACGGCCCGCACCCGACCGGTCCGACGGGTGAGCACGGTGATGATGCGGTCGGCCTCGGCGAGGGGGGCCGTGCGTAGGACGACACCTTCGTCGCGATACACCGGCACCCGCCCATGGTTGCACGGTCCCGAGTTCATGCGGTGAAGCGAGGTCGCCCGGCAGATGGCCGGTACCGGCCGGATGTTCTCCTGAGGAACCCGCAGGACATCCCGGTCCATAGCCGGGGGGTAGGTATGGCAGTACATTGCGGCATGGATGCGGCATGGATGCGGTGCTGACGGCGCCTCGGTGGGGCCGGCGGCGAGCCGGCTCAGAACCCCAGGCGACGCAGCTGGCGCGGATCGCGCTGCCAGTCCTTGGCGACCTTGACATGTAGATCGAGGAAGACCGGGGTACCGAGCAGCGCCTCGATCTGCGTGCGGGCGCGGGAACCGACCTCCTTGAGGCGGGATCCGCCGGTCCCGATGACGATCGCCTTCTGGCTGGGCCGCTCGACGAAGACGTTCACCCGGACGTCGAGGAGAGGACGCTGCGCCGGCCTGCCCTCCCGGGAGACCATCTCCTCCACCACGACGGCGAGCGAGTGCGGCAACTCGTCGCGGACCCCCTCCAACGCGGCCTCACGGACGAGTTCGGCGACCATCACCTGTTCCGGTTCGTCGGTCAGCTCCCCACCGGGGTACAGCGCGGGCCCGGCGGGCAGCCGGGCGACAAGCACGTCGGCAAGCACGGCGACCTGGTAGGAGCGCACCGCGCTGACTGGAACGATGTCACTGAACTCGCCGAGCCCGGCGATCTCGAGCAGGCGGGCGCCGATCCGATCGGGATCGGCGACCCGGTCTGTCTTGGTGAGGATGGCGACCACCGGGGTGCGCTTGGGCAGCCGGGACAGCTCCTCGGCGATGAAGCGGTCCCCCCGGCCGACCGGCTCGTCCGCGGGCATGCAGAAACCGACGACGTCGACCTCGGACAGCGTGGCCCGCACCACGTCATTGAGCCGCTGCCCGAGCAGCGTGCGCGGCCGGTGCAACCCCGGGGTGTCGACCAGGACGAGCTGGGCGTCGTCGCGGTGGACGATGCCGCGGATGGCGTGCCGAGTGGTCTGTGGTCGCCCGCTGGTGATGGCGACCTTCGTCCCTACCAGCGCGTTCGTCAGCGTCGACTTGCCGGCGTTGGGTCGTCCGACGAGGCAGGCGAAGCCGGCCCGGAACGGCACCGAGGTCGTTGTCGACACGCTAGGTGGTCACCCTGGTCCGGGCGACGCCGTCCGAGCCGGCGAGGAACACCGGGATCCCGGCGCCGAACTCGGCCAACGTCGCCAGGTCGGCGCGGTCGAGCTCGTCCTTCTGCGTGACCACCGCGGCGGCTTCGAACCGGCGGGCGCCGCTGGAGACCGCGGCGGCCACCGCCGCGCGCAGCGCCGAGATCGCTAGCTCGGCCCGGCCCAGGCCGAGAGTCGCCGCCGCGTAGGTGCGACCGTCGGTGTCGCGCAGCGCCGCACCCTCCGCAGGGTCGCCCGAGGGGGCGTAGGCACGCAGCCGCGCCGCCCTGGCCAGCACCACGAGCTTCGCGTCCTCTGCGGCGAGGTCGAGAGCCGGGGCGCCGTCGGCCGAGTTGCCATCGGCAGGCACGGTTCCCGACCGGGTCGCGTCGGCGGTCACGAATTCACCTTTCTGTCCGACGACGAGCTGCGCACGGGTTCGCCGCCGTCGTCGGATCGGGGAGGCGGCGAGCCGTCGTCGCCGTTCGACGGATGCGGCAACCGCTGGACGACCACGGTGCCAATCTGGTTACGCCGGCCGGCGGCCCGTTCCGCCGACAGCCGCAACCCACCGACCGTGACCGTCGCACCCGGGATGGGCACCCGTCCCAGGGCCGTGGCCAGCAGGCCACCGACGGTGAGGCTGTCATCCGCACCGGGCAGGTCGTCCACGTCGAAGTCAAACAGCTTCGCCAGATCGTCGACGTCGAGCCGGGCGGTCACCCGCGCGGTGTTGGCGTCGATCCACTCCACCGGCGGAACCTCGTTGTCGTACTCGTCGGTGATCTCACCGACGATCTCCTCAAGGATGTCCTCGATGGTGACGAGTCCGGCGGTTCCACCGTACTCGTCGATGACGATCGCCATGTGGGTACGCGACGCCTGCATCTCACGGAGCAGGTCGTCCGCGGGCTTGCTCTCGGGCACGAGTGCGGGTGAACGCATGATCTCGGCGATCGCACCATCCTCGCCCCCCTCCCGTTCCCGGCGGACCATGTCCTTGAGGAAGGCGATCCCCACCACGTCGTCGACGCTCTCCCCGATGACGGGGATCCGCGAGAAGCCGCTGCGCAGGGCCAGCGCGAGAGCCTGCCGGACGGTCTTCGTCGACTCGATGAAGACCATGTCCGGACGCGGCACCATCACCTCGCGCACCAGGGTGTCCCCGAGCTCGAACACCGACGCGATCATGTCGCGTTCCTCACGCTCGATGACCTCGTTCTCCTCGGCGAGGTCGACGAGATCGCGCAGCTCGGCCTCGGATGCGAAGGGACCATCCCGGAAACCAGGACCGGGGGTGACCGCGTTGCCGAACGCGATCAGCAGCCGGGGCAACGGCCCGAAGATCCGCGCCAGCCGGACCGTGAGACCGGCGCTGGCCAACGCCACCGCAGGGGCGTGCTGGCGGCCCAGGGTGCGGAACATCACCCCGACGAGGATGTACGCGACCAGGGTCGAGGCCAGCGTCCCGAGGCCGATCGCGGCGAACCCGGCCCCGTAGGCGTGCACGAACAGCACCGTGATACAGGCCGCGGCGAGCATCTCCGCGACGATGCGCAGGAGCAGCAGCAGCGCGAGGTAGCGGCCCGGATCGGCCACGACGGTCGCCAGGTTCCGGGCGCCGGCCCGGCCCTGGCGGGAGAAACCCTCGACCGTCACCCGGGAGACCCGGGTCAGGGCCGCGTCGATGCCGCCGAGACCCGCCGCGGCAAGCGAGCCCATCACGGCGATGAAGACGAGAAAAAGATCACCGGAACTCATGCGGACCCCCTTGTGCCGGGTCAGCGTGCGGGCGCGGCAGGGGGCTCTCCGGCGCCACCGCCACGGCCCTGGTCACCACGGCGGCCCTGGTCACCACGGCGGCCCTCGCCGCCGTCCGCGGCACCGTCCGCGGCACCGCGGGCGCCGTCCGCGCCGTCCGCGCCGTCCCACGACGCGAGCAGCTGGCTCTGTACCTTCCACATCTCGCGTTCCTCGTCCGGCTCGGCGTGGTCGTAGCCGAGCAGGTGCAGGATGCCGTGGGTGCACAGCAGGGACAGCTCGCGATCGAAGGAGTGACCGGCCTGCTCCGCCTGCCGCCGCGCGACGTCCGGGCACAGCACGACGTCGCCGAGCAGGGTAGTCGGATCGTCGTCGACCGACTCCGACCACGAGGCGTCAAAGGCATCGTCCTGCGGGAAGGACAGGACGTCGGTCGGACCCTCCTCGCCCATGTACCGGACGTGCAGATCGGTCATCGCCTTCGGCTCTACCAGCATCACCGAGAGCTCGGCGAGCGGGTTCACCTTCATGGCGTCGAGCACGAACCGGGCGAGCGCGGCCAGCCTCACCTCGTCGACGTCACTCGCGCCCGACTCGTTGGCAACGAATACGGCCATCAGCGGTCCTCTCCGACCGCGGCAACGGTCACCGTCGGTCCCGACGAGCAGACCGGGCCGGAGCGGGTGGCGGCGCACTGGCCGCGTCCCAGCGGGCGTAGGCGTCGACGATCTCGCTCACGAGCCGGTGCCGAACCACATCGGAGCTGGTCAGGGATGCAAAATGGACGTCGCCGAGGCCGTCGAGGATCTCCCGGACCACCCGCAGCCCGCTGCGGGTGCCGCTGGGGAGGTCGACCTGGGTCACGTCCCCGGTAACGACGATCTTCGCGCCGAAGCCGAGCCGGGTAAGGAACATCTTCATCTGTTCCGGCGAGGTGTTCTGGGCCTCGTCGAGGATGATGAAGGCGTCGTTCAGCGTCCGGCCGCGCATGTAGGCCAGTGGGGCCACCTCGATCGTGCCGCTCTGCATCAGCCGCGGGATCGAGTCCGGATCGATCATGTCATGCAGCGCGTCGTAGAGCGGCCGCAGGTAGGGATCGATCTTCTCGTACAGGGTCCCCGGCAGGAACCCGAGGCGTTCCCCCGCCTCGACCGCGGGGCGGGTCAGAATGATCCGGTTCACCTTCTTGGCCTGCAACGCCTGAACGGCCTTCGCCATGGCGAGGTAGGTCTTGCCGGTGCCGGCCGGCCCGATCCCGAAAACGATGGTGTGCTGGTCGATCGCGTCGACGTACCGCTTCTGGTTCAGCGTCTTCGGCCGTATCGTCCGGCCCCGGCTGGAGAGGATGTTGAGGGTGAGAACCTCGGCCGGCCGCTCCTCGGCGCCGCTGCGCAGCATCGCCAGCGAATGGTCGACATGCTGCGGGCTGAGCTCCGTCCCGGCGTCGAGCAGCGCGATGAGCTCAGCGAACAACCTGGCGGCGAGCTCGTTCTCAGCCGGAGCGCCGGTAATGGTGATCTCGTTGCCACGCACGTGGATATCCGAGGAGAAAGCCTTCTCGATGGTACGGAGCAGCTGATCCTGGTGACCGAGCAGACTCACCATGCTGTGCGGACCGGGTACGACAATGCGCGTCTGGACCCTGGTGTCGGGCGCGACGGGTGGCGTAACGGATTCGGGCATAAAGAGCGGCCAGCGAGGCCGGGGCACCTCTCAGGATTGATGATCGCGGTGGGTGGCGCGGCGCGGACGGCCGACACCGGACAGAACCCCTCCAGCCGGAGGGACCGCCCAGCGAGGCGGACCACGGACGCTACCTGACCAGTCTATCCATCATCGCGCCGGGCCGTCCCAACGACCGAGGTCCGCGAACACGACCGCCGCGGCCACGACGCCGGCGGTGGATGTGCGCAGCACCGTCGAACCGAGCCGCGACACGATCGCTCCGGCCTCGCCCAGCGTGGCCAGTTCCAACTCGGACACCCCTCCCTCGGGGCCCACGACGAGCACCAGCTCCGCCGCCGAGGCGGCCGGAGCCACTCGCTCCGACACCTCAACCGAGCGGGCCAGGCCAACCAACGGGATGGTCGCCTCCTCGTGCAGGAGGACGGCAAGCGCCGCCGCCCGCACCCGCTCGACAACCTCCTTCAGGCCGGCCAACTCGCCCACCACCGGCCAGTGCAGTCGGTGGGACTGCTTCGACGCCTCCTCCGCGGCTCTGACCCAGCGTTCCCGGGCCCGCACGCCACGGACACCCTCCCAGCGGGCCACGGACCGGGCCGCCGACCACGGGACGATCTCGTCGACACCGACCTCGGTCAGCATCTCCACCGCCCGCTCGCCCCGATCCCCCTTGGCAAGGGCCTGCACGACAACCAGTCGGGGGCTCGGGGCCGCGGCGGCGACCCGGCGCCGGACCGCGCAGTCGATCTCATCCCGCCGGGCGGCAACGACCTCGCACTCCACCGCACGGCCGAGACCGTCGGTCACGTCGACCGGCTCCCCCGGCCGCAGCCGGCGCACCATGGCCGCATGGCGACCCTCCGGACCGGCGAGGGTGAACGAGTCCGCGATCGGCAGCGGCGACAGCCGGAACAGGGCGCTGGTCAGGATGCATCCTCTCCGCAGCGGTCACGGCCGATGACCGGGCTAACGGCCGCGGCGCGTGCCCCGCCGCCGGAATAGCCCCGCCGCGCCGCCGGCGGATCCGCCCACGACGGCCGGTGCCTCCTCGTCGCGCAGCTTCGCCAGCTCTCGTAGCAGCCGCTCCTGCTCGCCGTCCAGCTTCGTCGGAGTCTCGACGTTGATGTGGATGTGCAGATGACCGCGCCCGGCGGCCCGCAGATGCGGAACCCCGCGGCCGGCGAGCTTGATGACCTCACCGGGCTGGGTGCCGGGCTTCACGGCGATGGTCTCGGTGCCGTCGAGGGTCTCCAGCGTGGCGGAGGTGCCGAGCGCCGCCGAGGTCATCGGCAGCGGCAGCTCACAGTGCAGATCGTCGCCCTCCCGGGTGAAAACCGGGTGCTGCTTCTCGGAGACCTCGACGTAAAGGTCACCGGGCGGCCCACCGCCGGGCCCGACCTCGCCCTCGCCCGACAGCCGGATGCGCATGCCGTCCTCGACCCCGGAGGGGATCTTCACAGTGAGCGTCCGGCGCTTGCGCACCCTGCCGTCGCCGCCGCAGTCCCGGCAGGGATGCTCGATCACGGTGCCGGTACCCGAACACCGCGGACAGGGCCGGGAGGTCACCATCTGGCCGAGGAAGGAACGGGTGACCTGCTGGACCTCGCCCCGCCCGCCGCAGGTGCCGCAGGTCGACGGGTGCGTGCCGGGAGCCGCACCGACACCGGTACACGTCGAGCACACCGCCGCCGTGTCCACGGTGATCTCGCGCGTGGCGCCGAACGCGGTCTCGGACAGGTCGAGCTCGATGCGCAGCAGCGCGTCGTTGCCGCGCCGGACCCGGGACCGGGGCCCACGGCTCGACCCGCCGCCGAAGAAGGCGTCCATGATGTCACCGAGGCCGCCGAAACCGGCGCCGAACGGCGAACCGCCACCGCCGCTGCCACCGGGCGCGAGCGGATCGCCGCCCAGGTCGACGATCTGGCGCTTCTCCGGGTCGGAGAGCACCTCGTACGCGGCCGTGACGCCCCGGAAGCGCTGCTGTGCATCCGGATCTGGATTGACATCCGGATGCAGCTCACGGGCCAGTTTGCGGTAGGCCCGCTTGATCTCGTCGTTCGACGCTTCCCGGCGTACGCCCAGAACGGCGTAATAATCCACTGCCATCAGTCGGCACCCAAGAGTTCACCCACGTATTTGGCGACGGCCCGGACGGCCGCCATCGTCCCCGGATAGTCCATGCGCATCGGGCCGAGCACCCCCATCCCACCCAGCGCGAAGGGACCACGACCGTATCCCGTGGCCACCACCGCGGTGGACCGGAGGGCGTCCACATCCGTTTCGCGACCGATCCGTACCGTTACAGTACCGGTCTCCCGCGCCGAGCCGATGAGTTTCATCAGCACGACCTGTTCTTCTAACGCCTCAAGTATCGACCGCAACGAGTCGGCGAAGTCGACCGGGGACCGCGTGAGATTCGCCGTCCCAGCCATCGCGATGCGCTCCTCCTGCCGCTCGACCAGCGACTCCAGCACGGCACCGGCCACCGTGGTCAGGTAGGGGCGCAGCTCGGAGCGGGTGCTGTCGGGCAGGGCCGCGACGATGTCGGGGGCGTCGACCAAGCGCCGGCCGGCCAGCGCGCAGTTGAGCACGGAACGCAGCTCGCCGGCGACCTCGTCGTCAACGGGTACGAGGCTGTCGACGATACGCTGCTCGACCCGGCCGGTGTCGGTGATGAGGACCATCAGCAGGCGGTACGGGCCGAGCGTGACAACCTCGATGTGCCGGATGCTGCTGCTCGACAAGGAGGGGTACTGCACGACGGCCACCTGCCGGGTGAGCTGGGCGAGTAGCCGCACGGAGCGGCGCACCACGTCGTCCAGGTCGACGGCGCCCTCCAGGAAGCTCTGGATCGCCCGACGTTCGGCCCGGGACAGCGGCTTCACCCCCGACAACCGGTCCACGAACAACCGGTAGCCCTTGTCCGTCGGTATCCGTCCTGCGCTGGTATGAGGCTGTGTGATATACCCCTCTTCCTCCAGGGCGGACATGTCATTACGGACAGTAGCTGGCGATACACCGAGATTATGCCGCTCCGCCAGCGCCTTGGAACCCACCGGCTCGTTGCTCAGCACAAAGTCCTCAACAATCGCCCGAAGGACTTCGAGCCGCCGATCCTCCAGCACGCGGTCGCACCCCCTTCACCAGGCGGGACGTGGCCGGGCCACGGTGTGTGCAGCGGCGGACACCCAGCTTGGCACTCGGCCGCAGTGAGTGCCAAGTGTAGCCGCCTGCTCAGGTCGAAGCACAGAACATGAGCCACCCCGCGAATGACCGGTAAGGGCCCGGCGACGTCCTCGTAACGAAACGAGCATGCCGGTACCCAGGTTCCGGTCCCGCCCGATCGGGCCACCGGACGGCCGCCGGTCGGGCAGCGGCGTCAGTCGGGCAGCAGGGCTCGCACGACCGTGTCGGTGAGCAGACGACCGCGACGAGTGAGACGCACCCGGCCGAACTCCAGGGCACCGGGTTCCACCAGGCCGGACTTCGCGAGCCCGGCGGTGGCCTCCCGGCCGGGCCCGTCCAGCTCACCGACGGCCAGTCCCTCGGCCAACCGGACGCCCAGCATGACCCGCTCGACCCGGCGGGCCTGCGCGTCGAGCTCCTCCCGGGCGGCCGCGGGACTGCGCCCGGCCCCCAGCCGGGCCGCGTACTCCGCCGGATGACGCACGTTCCACCATCGCACCCCGCCGACGTGGCTGTGCGCGCCCGGACCGATCCCCCACCAGTGATCTCCACGCCAGTACCCCAGATTGTGCCGACACCGGGTATCGGTCCCCCGCGACCAGTTGCTGACCTCGTAGCTGGTCAGGCCGGCCGCGCACAGAGCGTCATCGGCCTGCAGGTAGCGGTCGGCAAGCAGGTCGTCGTCGGGTTCGAGCAGCTCGCCCCGGCGGACCCGGCGGGACAGTTTCGTGCCCTCCTCAACCGTCAGCGCGTAGGCACTGACGTGGTCCGGGCCGAGCTGGATCGCCGCGTCCAGGCTCGCCGCCCAGTCCGCCTCCGACTCGCCCGGAGCCCCGTAGATGAGGTCCAGGCTGACCTGGTCAAAGCCCGCCTTGCGGGCCCAGCGCATCACCTCGGGCACGCGGCCAGGGGTGTGCCGCCGGTCCAGGGCGGCGAGGACGTGCGGACGGCTACTCTGCATCCCGAAGGAGATCCGGGTGTAACCGGCGGCGCGCAGCTGCTCCAGTTGCGCCGGATCCACCGACTCCGGATTCGCCTCGGTGGTGATCTCCGCGTCGGACGCCAGCCCGAACCCGTCGTCCAGGATCCGCAACAGCCGCCCGAGATCGTCCGCGGTCAACAGGGTCGGCGTGCCGCCACCGACGAAGACCGTGGAGACCACCAGCTCCTGCTCACCAAGCACGGTACGCGCGAGCCGGACCTCGCCGGTCGCGATGTCGACGAACGTCGTGAGGCCCACCGACGACACCAGGGCGCCGCCTAGGTCGGCCGCCGTGTAGGTGTTGAAGTCGCAGTAGCCGCAGCGCGCCGCGCAATAGGGCACATGCACGTAGACCCCGAACGGCCGCCGGGTCACCTCGGCCAGCGCGGCCGCCGGGAGGGCACCGTCGTCCGGCGGAAGCGAGCCGTCGGGAGGCTTTTGTGGCATGCCCCCAGTGTGCCCCCAACGTGTGCTCTCGCGGCAACGCTACGTTTGCCAACCACGCGGGCGGGCCAGGGGTGGCCACACGAGGACCACCTAGGGATAAGGCCGGAATACCCACTTCGGCGATGTTGGCCGGGTGTAATGACATTTTGTCATCGTTGGGCACAGAAGGGAAAATATGGGTGGTTCACCATGGACCGATCGACGTCGGTGCGAAAAGATCCGGTCATGGACGACGACGCCAGGGCCGTTCTCGACGAGATCTTCGAACTGCTCCCGCCCCGAACCACCGTGTACCGTTCCAGCGCCGCCGCCCCTGTCGCGGACCTGTCGTTCCCCGAACCGGCCACCGAACCGATCCGCCTCCCGGCCAGCCCCCTGCCGACCCGCTGAACGGCCGACTCACTGAACAGGCGGATGGCACCACGGTCCCGCGTCGGCCCCGCACCGGACTCACTTCACCGCCGGTTTGCCGGTGTCCGTGGACAGCGCCGCGATGAAGGCCTCCTGCGGCACCTCGACCCGACCGATCGTCTTCATCCGCTTCTTGCCCTCCTTCTGCTTCTCGAGCAGCTTGCGCTTGCGGGTGATGTCGCCGCCGTAGCACTTGGCGAGCACGTCCTTGCGGATGGCGCGGATGTTCTCCCGCGCGATGATCCGGCTGCCGATCGCAGCCTGGATCGGCACCTCGAACTGCTGGCGCGGAATCAGCTCGCGCAGCTTGGTCGTCATGGACACGCCGTAGGCGTAGGCCTTCTCACGGTGCACGATCGCCGAGAAGGCATCGACAGTCTCCCCCTGCAACAGGATGTCGACCTTCACCAGATCGGCCAACTGCTCCCCGGCCGGCTCGTAGTCGAGGCTGGCATAGCCCCGGGTCCTGGACTTCAGGGCGTCGAAGAAGTCGAAGATGATCTCACCGAGAGGCAGCGTGTACTTGAGTTCCACCCGGTCGGTCGACAGATAGTCCATCCCCTTCAGGACACCGCGCCGGCCCTGGGACAGTTCCATCACCGCCCCGACGAAGTCGGTCGGCAGCAGCAGCATCGCCTCGACGACGGGCTCGTACACCTCGGCGATCTTCCCGCCCGGCCAGTCACTGGGGTTGGTCACTATGATCTCGGAATGGTCCTCCATGACCACCCGGTAGACGACGTTCGGGGCCGTGGAGATGAGAGTGAGGTTGAACTCGCGCTCCAGCCGCTCCCGGACGATCTCCAGATGCAGCAGGCCCAGGAAGCCGCACCGGAATCCGAACCCCAATGCCGCGGAGGTTTCCGGTTCGTAGGTCAGGGCGGCGTCGTTGAGCTGAAGCTTGTCGAGAGCCTCGCGCAACGCTGGATACTCGCTGCCGTCGATCGGGTACAACCCGGAGTACACCATCGGCAACGGATCCCGATAGCCACCGAGCATCTCCGTCGCCGGCCGCCGGGTAGTGGTGATGGTGTCGCCGACCCGGGCCTGCCGGACGTCCTTGACCCCGGGGATGACGTAGCCGACCTCGCCGACCGACAGCGACCCGGTCGGATGGGGGTCCGGCGAGATGACACCTACCTCGAGGGTCTCGTGGCTCGCGCTGGTCGACATCATCAGACACCGGTCGCGGGTGGTCAGCGTGCCATCGACCACCCGCACATAGGTGATGACGCCGCGGTAGATGTCGTAGACGCTGTCGAAGATCATCGCACGAGCCGGACCGTCCGGATCGCCGACCGGGGCGGGCACCCGGCGCACGATCTCGTTGAGCAGCTCCGGCACTCCCTGGCCGGTCTTGCCGGACACGCGGAGCACCTCGCCCGGCTCGCAGCCGATGATCGCCGCGATCTCCTCGGCGTACTTCTCCGGCTGGGCCGCCGGAAGATCGATCTTGTTGAGTACGGGAACGATGGTCAGGTCGTTCTCGATCGCCAGGTACAGGTTCGCCAGGGTCTGCGCTTCGATGCCCTGGGCCGCGTCGACCAGCAGCACCGCGCCCTCGCAGGCCGCGAGCGAACGGCTCACCTCGTAACTGAAGTCGACGTGGCCCGGTGTGTCGATGAGATGCAGGATGTAGTCCCGACCATCGTCGGCCCGCCACGGCAGGCGCACGTTCTGGGCCTTGATGGTGATCCCGCGCTCGCGCTCGATGTCCATGCGGTCGAGGTACTGCGCGCGCATGTTGCGCGCCTCCACGACACCGGTCACACCAAGCATCCGATCGGCAAGAGTCGACTTGCCATGGTCGATGTGGGCGATGATGCAGAAGTTGCGGATCATCGTCGGGTCGGCGCCGGGCGCCAGGTGCGGGGCTGTGGACACGCGGAGAGTTCTCGTTTCGCTCGCGGTGATCACGGTGGAGCCGCCCGTGCCGATATCTGGGTCGACCACCTTCATCGTGCCAGGAGCCGCGCGCAACGTTGCGCCGGTGCGCCGCCGCGCGGGGGTTTGATAATCTGAGTGCCACCGTGACGGGCCGCGTCGTCGTCCGGTCATGATCTGGTCGATCATGACCTGTCCGGTCATGATCTGGTCGCCATTCCGTGCGGCGCCGGTCGCCGGAGGCAGCCGGTTCTCCGCGGTACCTGCTGCTCCCAGGAGCCAGCGAGATATGCCGGATCACCGGGCACGGCCGGTACCCGTACTATGACGTGTCCGCACCACCCCGACTCGACAAATCAGAGGTTCTCCCGCGTGGCCAACATCAAGTCGCAGATCAAGCGCAACCTCACCAACGAGAAGCGGCGGCTGCGCAACAAGGCTGTGAAGTCGGAACTCAAGACGCACGTGCGTCGCTTCCGCGACGCCGTGGATGCCGGTGACGTCGAGCGCGCCGGCGAGACGCTGCGGATCGCGTCCCGCAAGCTGGACAAGGCCGTCAGCAAGGGTGTCATTCACGCCAACCAGGCCGCCAATAAGAAGTCGGCACTGGCTCGCACGCACGCCAACCTGGCCGCCAGCTGAGTCGTCTTCCTCCAGCCGGGGCGCCGCAGGCGTCCCGGCTTTTCCGCGTGCCCACCCGTCGGTCGGGCCTCTCGCCCGGTCAGAGCCCGCCGCACGGCGTGGAACGGGCTCCGGGCTGCTGTGGAGCCGGTTCCGCCGAGACCTCGTCCGGCTGGATCAGCCGCTCAAGCACTTCGTGATAGGCAACCATCGCGCCGACGGTCAGCGGGAGGACACCGACCACCCAGGCGCTCGCGAGATCACCGAGTGCGATCACCACCGTGACCAGCCCAGTCACGATCATGAGCAGCCCCCGCATCCAGCCCGCCGGTAGCACCCGCAGGCCGAACCAGCCGCCCGGCGGCGGGGCCTCGGGGTCGGCTGCCGGCTGAGGAGCCACGACGATGCCGGCACCGGCTCCCGGACCGTCAGCCGTCCCCGGACCGTCAGCCGTCCCCGGACCGTCGGTCATCCACGGCTCCCGGCCGCCCGGGCCCGCCCGACCAACCTGGCCACGGCGACCTCGCGCAACAGTTTCTCCAAGGCGTAACCGGCGTCAACCGCAGCGCCCTTGACGCCGGCGTCGGCCTCGGCGGCCGCCCGCAGGGCCTGGCCGAGACCCCGGTCCGACCATGCTCGGGCGGAGCGCTGCGCCTTCTCGACCTTCCAGTCCGGCATACCCAGGGCTCGGGCGAGATCCCACTTCGAGCCGGGACCCGCGGACGCCACCCGGGCGAGGTCACGCAGACCACCGGCAACGGCGCTGGAGACCAGTACGGCCGCGGTACCCCCCTCCAGGGACTGACGCAGCAGCGTCAACGCCTGCGGCAGGTCGCCGCCGATGATCGCGTCCGCGACGGCGAACCCGCTGGCCTCGGCCCGGCCCCGGTGGAAACGGGCCACCGCGGCCTCGTCGATCAGCCCGTCGGTGTCGGCCACGAGTTGATCGCAAACGGCGGCGAGCTCACGCAGATCACCACCGACCGCGTCGAGCAGGGCGCGCACCGCGCCGTCGCTGACCCGGCCGCCGAGATGCCGCACCTCGGCGACGACGAAATCGTGACGCTCCCGCGGCTTGGTGATCTTCGCTGCCGGCACGACCCGCGCGCCCGCGGTCTTCAGCACGTCCGCGAGTTTGCGGTTCTTCACCACGCCGCTGTGGACGACGACGAGCACGACGTCGTCGAGCGGACGAGCGATGTACTCCAACAACGCGTCACGCAGATCCTCGGCGAGGTCCTGCGCGCCGCGGACGACCATCACCCGGCCACCTCCGAACATCGAGGTGGCGCCGAGGTCGATCAGATCGGCCTCGCTGAGCTCACCGGCCGGCCGGTCGACGATCTCGACATCGGGATCACGGGCCCGAGCCGCGTCGAGAACCCCGCGCACCGCTCGACCGACGAGTAGATCCTCGTCGCCGGTGACGAGCACGAGCGGCGGCAGTGCGGAGGAGGACACGCAGGTGAGCATGTCACGATCCGCCCCCGGGCCGGCGGAGCACCACCGAGACGCGGACTCCCGCCCCCGACCCGGAGGCGGCTCCCGCCAGCGACCCGGACTCGGCGGACCCGGCGGGTGCCGCCGTGGCGACCACCGCCACCGCGCCGTCGCGGTCGGTCCGGGCGACGGCCATGCCGGACCGGCGCAGCGTCCGCAAGGTGGACGGCGCGGGATGACCATAGCTGTTCCCGGTGCCGACGCTGATCAGGGCGAATCGGGCCCCGGTCGCCGCGAGGAAGGTGGCGTCCTGATCAGCGGCGCCGTGATGGGGCACCTTGAGCACGTCGGCTCGTAGCGCCGTCCGATCCTCCGGGCTGCCGGTCAACACCCGCTGGGCCGGCGGCTCCACATCCCCGGTGAGCAGGATGGTCACCTCCCCCACCCGTGCGGAGAGCACCAGGCTCGCGTTGTTGGGATCGCTCTCGGTGCCGTGCAACACGGTGCGCGGAGCCAGGACCGTCCAAGAGACCGCCCCCACCTGTGCCCGGGAGCCGATGACGGCCGTCCGCAGCGGCACACCGGCCCGCCGGGTCCACTGTTGGACCCGGTGCCACTGGAGAACGGGTTCCCCCAGCGGACTGCCGAGTACCTCCCCCACCGGAAGCCGGCCGAGCACGGCCGGCAGCCCCTCGACGTGATCGGCGTGGAAGTGGCTGAGAATGACCACCGGTATCCGTCGCACGCCGAGGTCGGAGAGGCAGCGGGTCAGCAGGGCCGGATCGGGGCCGGCGTCGACCAGCACCGCGGTGCCCGGTCCCGCCGACAGCACGAGGGCGTCGCCCTGACCGACGTCGCAGGCGACCAGGCGCCAGCCGGGCGGCGGCCACGGCGCCAGCCGCCCGGCGACGGCGCATCGCGCCAGGAGCAGGCCGACCAGGGCCGCAGCGACCAGTCGCCGCGGCACCCGCCGCCGCAGCGTCGCCACCACGAGCCAGGCGACACCGGCGGCCACGCCCGCTCCCATCACCCCCGTGGGCCACGGCAGCGTCGCGGCAGGAAGATCGGCGCACCGGCCGGCGACCGTCACCAGCCACCAGCACGGCAGATCGGCGAGGTGCGCGAGCAGCCCGGCTGCTGACGGCGACACCGCCGCCACGACCAGCGTCAGTACTCCCAGCACGGTCGCCGGTGCGACGGCGGGCACGGCCAGGACGTTCGCGGGCACCGCCACGAGGCTCAGCCCCCCGCCGGTCCAGGCCAACACCGGGGTGCACGCCAGCTGGGCGGCGGCCGCGACGGAGAGCACCTCGGCGATTCGCGCCGGCAGCCGGCGAGCGAGCGCGTCCCGCCAGCCCGGCGCGAGAACGATCATTCCGGCCGTGGCGAGGACGGACAGCGCGAAGCCGACCGAGAGGGCGAGCGCGGGATCCGCCAGGATCAGGATGATCACGCTCGCCGCCAGGGAGGGCAGCACCGCCCTGGGACGGCCAACGGCGAGCCCGAGCAGGCCGACCAGACCCATCGCCCCGGCACGCAGCACGCTGGCCGAGGGCCGGGCGAGCACGACGAACCCGACGAGAGCGAGGGCTCCCACCGCGGCGCGCGACCGTGACCCACGCCCGGTCCATCCCATGAGGTAGAGCGCCGAGGCCGTCACGATGGCGACGTTGCTACCGGACACGGCCGTTAGATGGGACATTCCGGCGGCGCGGAAGTCCGCGCGCACCGCATCGTCGAGCCCGGAGACGTCGCCGACCACGAGGCCGGGCAGCAGCCCGCGACGCGGTTCAGGCAGTCCCCCAGCGGCTCGACGCAGCCCGGCCCGCAGCCCCCCGGCGATTCGTTGGATCATTGCGGGTCCGCCGCGGGTCCGCGGTGGGCCGTCGGCGAACAGGACGGCGGCCACGGTGTCACCGACCCGGGGTTCGGCGAGCCTGCCGGAGACGACCAGGTGCTGGCTGGGCAGCAGAGCACCCCAGCCGCCACCCCGCGCGAGCAGGACCATCGGGGCCCGGACCCGCAGATCCGCCGGTGACGCGGTAAGGCGTTCCGCCCGGACGGAGATCACGAAGGTCACGCGATCGGCGCCGCCGCCCTCTCCTCTTCCCTCTCCGGCTCCGGGCCCGGTTCCCGTCCGGACCGCGGTGGACGAGGAGGTGGCGCGGGGATCGTCGGTGACGACGACCTCGGCGGTGACCGGACGGCCATGCCGGACCAGATCGGCGAGCGGGCCGCTGTCACGCGGACGAGCCGCCAGTCCACCCGCGAGAAACCCGGCGGCCAGGAAGACGAGGGCCGTGAGCACGACGACAGTGCCGCCGGAGCACCGCCCAACGCCCCGGGTGAGCGGCGCGCTGCGCGGCTGCGGCTGCGGCTGCGGCTGCGGCTGCGACGGACGAGACGCGCCCGTAGCCGCCTCGGCCCGAGCGCCGCCCGGTCCCGGGCAAGTCGGCCGACCACCCCGCGGACGGACCTGGAGCAGCAGGAACATCGGAGCCGCGACGAGCACCGCACCGGCGGCGCCCAGCAACGGAACGGACGGCGGCCAGGTGCCGGCACCCACCGCGCCAGCCCAGGCCATGACCGCCGGGCCCACCAGCCGGGCGTCCATGGGACGGGAAGCCCCGGACGGCCGTTCCGGCAGCGCGAGTCCGGTCTCCATCCCGACGTCGACCACTGGAACGTCAAACCTTCAGCAATGGCAGCAGATCGGCCAGCCGCTTGTCGCCGACTCCGGTCACCTCCGCCAGCTGCTCGGGCGACCGGAAGGGCCCGTGCGCCGTGCGCCACTCGACGATGCGGCGAGCCAGCACAGGCCCCACCCCGGGCAGACCGTCAAGCTCCTCGGCGGTCGCGGCATTCAGGTCGATCGGACCGGTCGCCGCGGTGGAACCGGCGGACCCGAGGCCAGTACCCGCAGGTTGCCCGGCCGCCGTTCCGGGCCGCGCCGGGCCGGGCTTGCCGTCGACGAGGACCTGTTCTCCGTCGACCAGCAACCGGGCCAGGGCGAGGCCGGTCGTGTCGGTGCCCGGGAGCACTCCCCCGGCGCGTTCGATCGCATCCACCACGCGCGCGCCCGCCGGGAGCCGGACGACCCCCGGCCGGGCCACCCGGCCGGCGACGTCGACCACCACCTCGCCGCTCGCCCCGGTGCGGGCGGCCCTGGCCGTCGGTGCCGAAGTCACGCTCGTATCCGTGGCGGAGGTGGCCCCGTGGTCCGAGTGGTCCGACCGGGCGTTGCCAGCCGCCGCCGACTCCCCCGTCCGGGGGGTATCGACCTCGGAGGAGGCGAGCGGCACCGGGCGGTGCTGCCAGGAGAACCAGGCGGTCATGAGCGCGGCAGCGAGGGCGACCAACGCGAGAACGAGGGCGGCCCGGGCGGCCGGCGCCACCACGATGCCATGCAGCGTAGCCGGAAGCCGCCTGCGGATGACGCCGACCAGATCGCCCCGTGGAACTCCCGGCGCCGGCCGGCCGGCCGATGGCCCGCGATCAGGTCCCCGGCCGCCCTCGTCCTCGCCATCGTCCATCTCGCGCCCCGCACGGGGGTGGACCAGACGGGAGTGGACCGGACGGCGCCGATCCGTTCGGCCGGCGACCAGCCGGCCAAGATCGGCCCCTTCCGCCGCGAGCTCGTCCGCGACCCATCCGCCGGCGGCCCGGTCCTCATCAAGGAACACGCCCTCGCGAATCCCGAACAGGTCGGACTCGTCGCCACCGATCTCCTGCTCGTCCTCGGTGAACGTGGCGTCACGAACGCGGCGGGATCCACCAGCTGAGCCGTCCGCTGGGGGGTCCGGCGGACGCAGCGGCACGGTGGCGTCGTCCGACGGCAGCAGGTCCAGCGATGGCCATCGCGACGAAACGGACGTTTCAGGCGGAAATGCGTGGACGGGGAAACGCGGCGACGGGGCCGACAGCGGGTACCCGGGACCAGGGGTGGATTCGACCATGGCTGGACCGTAGATCGATCACGGCGGCTCCCGCTCCGCTCGCCGCCGTCCTGTGGACAGCCGCCCGTCGTCCACAGCCCCCGCCCAGTGGCCTGCCGGGGTCCCGGTTCTGTCGCAGCCACGGGCTCGGCGGTAAGGTCCGCTCGACACTGATTGTGGGAGCACCACTGGGAGGTGCGCCGATGCGCGTGACTGTCGACTACGACCGCTGCGCGAGCAGCGGAACCTGTGTCCGTCTCGTCCCGAACGTGTTCGAGATCCGCGACGACGGCTTCCTCTACCTCCTCGACGAGGAACCCGACGACGCCAGGTGGGACGACATCCAAGAGGCTGTTGACTCCTGCCCGACCGAGGCGATCAGCATCTCCGACAGCTGATCACGACGTGGCGGTCGGCCGGGAGAGTGAGTCGCGGTAGCGACTCGCCGGAACCGGGTAGAGACCTTCTGGCGAGAGCGGCCCGCGCGTATCCGGGCGGAGCCCCGACCCGGGGAGGTGCCTCGATGGCCACGATCTACCGGCAGCACCGACGTCAGCAAGCCCCCAGCGCGCTGTGGCCGGCGTTGCTCCTGCTCGGTGCGGCGGTCACCGTGCTGGGACTTCTGCTGATCACGAACCCCTTCGCGACAGCCCGCACGCTGGCGGTCCTCGCCGGGGTGGCACTCGTGCTCTCCGGTATCAGCGAGACGATCGCCGCGGTCCGGTCGGAGAACACTGCGGGGACCGCCCTGTTCGGGATCATGCTTGCGCTCGGCGGCGTCATCGTGCTGCTGTGGCCGGGAGTCACCCTCCGAGTCGTCGCACTGCTCGTCGGCGCGATACTGATCATCACCGGGGTCGTCCGGGCCCTGGTGACCTGGGCGAGCAGATCCTCGCGTGGGACCGGCCGCGGCATCGCCGGTCCGCTCGCCTTGGCCGCGCTCAGTGTCGTCCTCGGCGTGCTGGCGCTGACCTGGCCGGGAACGACGATCATGGTACTAGCGGTGATCTTCGGAATCCAACTGATCGTCACCGGTGTCACCGAGATCGCGCTCGGGCTCGCGCTTCGCCCGCACGGTCACTCCTGACCTCCGGCGACCATCCGTTCTCCGGATTTCCGGCGGATCAACCCGCGATTGCCGAGCGCGCCCGCCGAGTCACCCGCCTCCCGGCCCCGCGGCGGTGCCTTTGCCCGGGGCATTGACGGGGGTATCGACCGGGTCATGGACGGGGTCATGGACCGGGTCGATGCCGAACGACGACAGATCGACGGTGCCGCCCGCCCGCGTGGACGGACCGGTACCACCGCCGACGGAACCACCGGACCGCTCCGGGTCCACCGCGAGAGCCGTCCGCCCGCCCGCCTGCGCGACGGCCGCGGCGACCACCGGATCGATCTCGACGGGATCGATGAGATGACGACCCTTGTTCCGGACACTGCCCACCTCGGCCGCGACCGGATGCGCCGCGACCACCCCGGCCGGAGCCGGCCGCAGCAGCGAGGCGAACGCGGCGGGATCGCGGACCGAGGGATCCATCCAGCGATCCCAGGCGGCCTCGGGCAGGATCACCGGCGAGCGGTCGTGCAGGAACTCCAGCCCCGCGGCGGCCCCGGTCGTGAGGATCGTGAAGGTCACCAGCGGGGCCTCACCCCGGCGCCAGACCTCGTAGAGACCCGCGAACGCGAAGATCCCGCCGGTCGCGGGATGGCCCGCGGGACGGATGTAGAAGGGTTGCCCCCGCCGCGAGCCACCACCCGGATGAAACCACTCGTAGAAACCGGTCGCCGGGACGAGGCAGCGCCGTGCGGCGAAGGCCGATCGGAACGCCGGCTTGGTCGCCGCCGTCTCCGACCGCGCATTGATCATCTTTGCCCCGATCGTCCGCTCCTTGGCCCAGGACGGCACCAACCCCCAGGTCGCGAGGCGAAGGACCCGCTCGGTCCGGGCGGCAGCCGGCGGCTTCCCGGCCGGGTGCCGGCCGGCCGGAGGGAGGTGCGCCTCACCCCGAAGAGCGCCGTCCGGGAGCTCACGCGGCTCGGCGATGACGATCGGCATCGCCGAGGTGGGCGCCACGTTGTAGTTCTCCGCCACCCCGCCGGCAGTCTCGTCGCGAGCGGACATCGCCGCGGCGAGGTCGTCGGTCTTCAGCTTCTGGGTGTACCGACCGCACATGGCGCCAGTGTGGCACCCGGGTCCGACAGTTCCAGGTTCCGCGCGGAGGTCACCCGAACGCGAAGGTCACCCGAACAGCGTGGCGAGGCCACCGGCCAATGCACCGAGGTTGACCAGGCCGAAGAACCCGACCCAGAGCGTCGGGGGCAGTCCGGTCAACCGCGCGAGCTGATCCGGGTCGGAATCCCCGGCCCGGCGCCGACGGCGCCCCCGCTGCACCTCGATCACCGGGCGGATCGCGCCCAGCAGCAGGAAGCACGCGATGTACGCGGCGAATCCGGCGCGCACGGTCTGCGGCGCGAACCAGGAGACCGCCAGGATTCCCGCGGTACTCCCCAGCACGGACAGGGCCCCGAAACCGTTGCGGATCACGACCAGCATCGCCAGCAGCAGCGCCACGCACAGCTGCAGCAGCAGACTCGTCCGGCCGGTGGCCAGCAGGCCCGCGGCTCCGAGACCGAGCAGAGACGGTGTCGTGTAGCCGGCGGCGACGGTCACGACGACACCCGCACCGGTCGGCCGTCCGGAGGACACGGTTACTCCGGAGGTGTCCGAATGCAGCCGAACGCCGGCCAGGCGGCGCCCCGTCGCGACCGCGGCCAGGGCATGGCCGCCTTCGTGTGCAATTGTTATCACATGTCTGGATATCGGCCATAGGCGGTCGCTGAGTACCGTCAGGGCCGCCAGAATCGCGGCAACGACGAGCACCCACTGCGGCGCCGCCGGCTGCGCCGCAATGCTCCGGCGCAGAATCTCCATTTCCGTCGTCTCTCCCTCATCCGCGCGGTTGGTCCCGCTCCTCCACAGACGCCTGATACGAACATCATCGATCCTGCCCTCACCCCACGCGACGTTGCCTTCCGGTGAAACCGGACCGCGGTATCGCCGGACATCCACGACGACCGGTGTCAGGGGGTGGGGGTAAGGTCGTGTCGCATTCGGCACACCGGGGAGACCGCGAGGAACATCGAGGAGTGGCCCGTCGTGGCGGAGTACGTCTACCGGCCGGTGGTCAGCATGGTGCGGGGACTTTTCGGCGCACTGCGCCTGCGTCTCGACATCCAGGGCACGGAGAACATCCCGGCATCGGGTGGCGGCATCGTCCTGATCAATCACGTCTCGTACCTGGACTTCGCGCTCGCGGGTCTGCCGTTCTGGATCGCGGAGCGTCGGCTGGTCCGGTTCATGGCCAAGAAGGCCGTCTTCGACCACCGGATCAGCGGGCCGCTCATGCGCGGCATGCACCACATCCCGGTCGACCGGGAGGCCGGCGCAGCGTCTCTGCGCCACGCCCTCGACGCACTGCGCGCCGGGGAACTCGTGGGCGTCTTCCCCGAGGCGACAATCAGTCCGAGTTACTGTCTGGCGACATTCAAGACCGGGGCGGCCCGGATGGCCGCTCACACGAAGGTGCCGGTGATCCCGGTGATCCTCTGGGGCAGCCAGCGCATTTTCACCAAGGGGCGGCCCTTCAGACTGCGGGACGCGATCGGTGTCCGCGTCTCGATCACGGTGGGCAGGCCCGTCCAGCCCACGGAACTGGGTAAGGGCCGCGACGGCACGGCGCTGCTGGAGAAGGTGATGAACGAGCTGCTCGACGACGCGCAGCGCCGCTACCCGCGACCCGCGCCGGGCGAGCCGGACTGGTGGCTGCCCGCGCATCTCGGTGGCTCGGCTCCTGATCGGCCGGCCGATCAGGACGCCGCCGAGCAGAGCACCTCCGAGGAATCCGGCCAGAGCTGACAGATCATCCCCGCCGGAATCCTTGCCGACCGACGATCTCGCGGACGGCTCTGCGCTGTTACCGTGCGTTATTCAAGGAAGTGCTCACCCACGAACACCGCCCCGGGACGGAGACCCGTCGACCTCGGTACCGGACGGCGGCGGCCCGGACGGCGACCGGTACCGGGTCAGCAAAGCGGCCCGGCGCGCGGGGTGCAGGTTCGCCCGGCTGACGTCCCCGCCGTAATGCTCGACGACGCGGTCGTCCATCACCCGAAACCACACCGGCGGGAGATACGCCGCGAGCAGGAGCGTGGCGTACCCCGCCGGTAGCTGGGGAGAGGCCTCGAAGGACCGCAGTGCCTGGTAGCGCCGGGTCGGGTTGGCGTGGTGGTCGCTGTGTCGCTGCAACTGGTAAAGCGCCAGATTGCTGATCACGGCGTCGCTGTTCCAGCTGTGCCGGGGGTCGACCTTCTCATAACGCCCGCTCGGAGTCAGCTCCCGGGCCAGGCCGTAGTGCTCGATGTAGTTGACCCCCTCCAACAAGGTGAACCCGAAGGCCGCCTGGGCGACGAGGAAGACGAGTACAGCCGGCCCGAACTCGACGGCCAGCGCCAGGAACAACACCGCGGTGAGCAACCAGCCAAGCACGACCTCGTTGCGCACCGACCAGACCCGTCGGCCGCGCAACCGTAGCCGGGCGGCCTCCAGCGACCAGGCGGAACGCAGGCTGCCGACGACGGTCCGCGGCCAGAACCGCCAGAAGCTCTCCCCCAACCGGGCGCTCGCCGGGTCCGCCGCCGTCGCTACCCGCACGTGATGGCCCCGGTTGTGCTCTACGGAGAAGTGACCGTACGCGGCCGGCGCCAGCATCAACCTCGCCAACCAGCGCTCGAAAATCCCCCGCTTGTGGCCGAGCTCGTGCGCGGTGGTGATGCCCACCCCGGTCACGGTGCCGACCGACACCACCACGCCGATCCGGGCGGACCACGACAGGTCGCCGTTCGTCCAGGCCGAGGCGCCCAGCAGCAGGCCGACGCCCGCCAGCGGCGGGTAGAGATACGTGCACCGGCGGTAGTAACGGTCGGCCTCCAGCGCGGCCCGGATCTCCTCCGGTGGATTGACCGGATCCGGCGGTGTGGTCATGTCGAGCAGCGGAACCAGGACGAAGACGAAGAGCGGGGTGATCCACCAGTGCAGCTCGACACCCGTCCGATGCCACAGGCCGTATCCCACGATGGCCAGCAACGGAACGATGATCGCGGTGAGCCACATGTACCGCTTGCCGTCCCGCCAGGCGAGGCCGCCGGGCGCGGTGAGGACAGGTGCCGCCATCGGTACCTCCGATTTGCCGGCCGGACCGCCGACCGGCGCCGACCGCCACCGCGGGGCGAAAACCCCTGACGGCGCACGATAACTGGACAGTGAGCCTGCCACGTGTCATATACGGTGACAACAGAACGCCGGTCACATCGAGGAGCAGGACCCGTGCAAACAGGTGGCGTGACGCCGTCGCCCGCGGGCCGGCGGTCCCGTTCGATGACCGACTCGCCCCCCTGGATCGGCGGGGTGATGGTCGGCACTCTGTTGCTGTCCACCGTTGTTCTGATCACGTATACGCTGCTTCCCCTGCCCGGCCAGGAACGTCTGGGTGCGGGCAACTACGTCCTCGCCGCCGTGCTGTTCGCCGCCAACATCCTGCTGCCCCGGCTCCTGCGATGGCACCGGCGCCGCCGGAACCACCGGCCATGATCCATCCGCGCGCCGGTCCCCGCCCCAGGCCGGCCACGTGGCCTGTCCCACGCCCGGCGCATCCCGGCGCCTTCCGGGAACTCCGGCTGCCACGATGGCCGAATGTCCGCACTGATCGTGCTCTTGGTCGGCCTGGTGGCGGGCATCGGGGTCCGGCACCGCGGACGACTGCCTGCGGACACCGCCCACGTGATCAACCTCTGGCTGCTGGACGTGGCTCTGCCCGCTCTGACGCTGCGCGCCATGCACGGCATCGTCTTCCCGCCGAACCTCGCGCTCGTCATCGCCGCGCCCTACCTGCTCTTCGTCCTGACGACGGCCGGCTACGTGCTGGCCGGACGAGCGTTGCGGATGCCGCGGGAGGTCGTCGTCGCCCTGATCGCCACGACCGCGGTGGCGAACACGAGCTTCGTCGGCATCCCGATGGTGACCGCCTTCTTCGGCGCGTCGTCGGTCCCGGTTGCCGTGCTCGTGGATCAGCTCGGTTCCTTCCTACTGCTAAACACGGTGGTCCTCGGGACGGTCACGATCAGTGCCGGCGCATCGCTTTCCCGCGCCGAGCTCGCCCGTCGAGTCCTCACCGCTCCGGCGCTGATCGCCTTGGTGGCCGCGCTCGTCCTGCGGCCGGTGACCTTCCCGGGCTGGCTGAACGCCGCGCTGGGGTCGCTCGGTGGCACCCTCACCCCGCTCGCCCTGTTCTCCATCGGTCTGCAACTCCAGGTGCGTGCGGTCCGGGTGTGGTGGCGGGAGCTGGCCCTCGGCCTCGGCGTCAAGCTGGTCGCCGCGCCCGCGCTCGTGGTGGGGATCTACGCGCTGACGGGGAGCGTCGGAGATCACGACGTGCGGGTGGCCCTCTTCGAGGTGGCGATGCCCCCGATGGTCGCCGGCGCACTCATCGCCGCCCGTCACGAACTCGCGACACCGTTGCCGAGCCTGCTGGTGGGAGTCGGGGTTCCGCTGTCGTTCGTGAGCCTGGTGGTCTGGGCGCTGCTCCTCGGGGCCTGAGGAGGTGGGGGGCCTGAGTCGTGCTCGTCCTCCAGTGGGGTCACCGCTGTAGCGGGCGCCCGGCGTGCTGATCACACCCCACGTGGGCGGGTTGACCATGCGTGCGGCGCACCGGGCGGCACCTCCCACGAGCGCGCGCCGTCGGCGCACGGGGCGAGATGTGTGTCCGCGATGGCGGAGAAATCGCCGAAGAACTTGATTTCCAGCCGCTCGCGACAGACACCTCCCTTGCCGTCCGGCGCGAGACGCAGAAAGTACAGCACGCTCGTACCTCCGGCAGCCGGCCGGTCATGCGGGTTGTAGCCGCCACCGTCCCAGTGGAACTCGGCCCGGGTCCGCAACACCCAGCGCAGTCCCTCGATGATGATCGGATTTGGGTCCGGCAACCGCATCGCGAAGTGCCGCTCGAGCTCGAACACGCGTTCCTGCTCGATGAGCCCGGCCGGTAGTCCAGGTGTCCGCCGGAGCATGAAGATCTCCAACGTGCGGTCCGCGCCCGCATCGGACCGCAGCGCGGCGTGGGTGAGACGCACGTCGAGCAGCTCCGCGCGCACCGCGTAGCGCTCGGCCAGCCGGGCCTTCACGATGACGCTGGGCACCAGCGCGCTCGGCCGCACGCCGAGAGCGGGCAACGCCGCGAGCGCGGCCTCGAAGTCGTCCACGGCGATCAGCAGCGCCGCGTGGTCCAAGACGCAGTACCGTGCCACCAGATCGACGAGGGCCGCCGCCTCGTCAAGGCCGTCGAACAGGCCGGCGAGGAGACCCTCGGTGCGCAACGCGCGCAGCGGCGCGCACACGGCCTCAATCCGGCGCACGTCGACGACGTCCAGACCGCTACCAGGCCGTCCGAGGTCGGGATGCCCCGGTGAGGCCGTGAATCCCTGCGCTTCGATCATCCCGTGCCACCTTCCGCCGCGCGGATGTGCATGACGACCGGACACACCACGCCGATTCGTCCAGTCGGGTTCCTGCTCAGTCGGGTCAGGCCACCTTAGGCCGCTGGGCCTGGCCACCACGGCAGATCCGGCCCTGGAGCGTTCCTGGCAGCCTAGCGGGGTTGAGATAACAGCCCGTCACCACCCACCGGCGAATCGCTCCTTACCGGTAAAATTGTCGCATCACCTGTGTGACGAGGCTCGCTGGCATCCCCGGGCCGCGACAGGCCCGTGGAATAAGCCGGTGGAATGAGGAGGCGCGCGCCACGCTTCTTCCTGACGACGGACGCGACCCGTGGCGTAAGGAGGACCTCAACCCGTGCTTGATCCCGATGCACTTTACGATCTTGCCGAGGACCTGGCCGGCGGTTCGATCGATCTCGGCCGTCCCGTCATGCTGGAGGCGATGACCGGGGTGGTTGACGCTGGCAGCGCGGTCAGCCTGGCCGGCGAGCACCTGATGACCGCGCTCGACCACCGGCTACTCGCCACCTTCGACATCGACCAGTTGCTCGACTACCGGTCCCGCCGGCCGACCATGGTCTTCTCCGAGGATCGCTGGGAGAGCTACGAGGATCCCGTCCTCGCGCTGTACCTGTTGCGGGACGAGGCAGGCACTCCGTTCCTGCTGTTGGCCGGGCCTGAGCCAGATCTGCAGTGGAAGCGGTTCACGGTGGCGCTGCGAGGCCTCGTGGCCCGGCTCGGCGTCCGTCTGACGGTCGGGCTGAACGCGATTCCGATGGCGGTGCCGCACACCCGCCCGTTGGTGGTGAGCGCGCACGCGACCCGTAAGGACCTCATCGTGGGGTACGAGCCCTGGCTGCGCCGGCTACAGGTCCCCGGCAGCGCCGGCCACCTGCTGGAATTCGAGCTCGGGCGGGAAGGCCGGGATGCGATGGGTTTCGCCGCTCACGTCCCGCACTACCTGGCGCAGACGACCTATCCGGCGGCCACCGAGGTCCTGCTGACCTCGGTGTCGAAGGCGACCGGGCTCCTGCTCCCGCTGGACGGGCTGCGCTCCGCCGCGGTTGCCATCCAGGACGAGGTCGACAGCCAGATCGCCAGGGGCGGTGAGGCCGCCGCGCTGGTCAGCGCCCTGGAAGAGCAGTACGACGCCTACCAGCGCGGACGGCGCGGGCCGAGCCTGCCGGCCGCGGACGACGTCCAGCCGCTGCCGACCGCCGACGAACTCGGCGATGCCTTGGAGCGTTTCCTCGCCGAGCAGACCGAACCGGACGGTCCCACCCCGAATCCCTGACCCGGGTCAGGGATTCGGATCCCACCAGCCTGACCGGCCCGCTCCCCACCGAGGTCACCTGCCGCAGCCCGCCCTCCGCGGGCCGCCGTGGAGTGGACCGGTCCCGTGCGTGTGGATTGCGCACGGGTCGAGCCGTCGATCGACCAGACGTGAAGGTGGCGGCGCAGGGAAGCCCACACCGCCGATGATCAATCTTTCTATACCATGATCCGAACGCGGTCCGGGTGTGGTTGCATTTAAATTGTGGAAGTAGCTTCTGGTCACCTATGCCAGACCGGGCCAACCGATTGGCTGTACTATTTCGATCCGCTACTCGGAGAGCCAGCCCAGGACGCCTGACAATCGTCTCACTTGATGATCCAGTGACGGAGAGAATCGGACGATGAATCTGCCCGAGACGTCCGCATGACCGCATCCCCCGCCGGACCGGTGCCCACCGCGGCCGGTTCGACGCCGCTCGAGACCGCGGACAGCACGGACCCAGCTGCCGGCACCGACCCGGCCGCCAGCGCGACGCCTGCCGGTCCGGCGGCACCGGCAAACCCGGCGTCACCGCGCGATCCGGAGCCGACGGTCGATCCTGCGCAGACAGCCGATTCCGGGAATCCCGTACCTGCCGTGGCCCCGACGGCCGGCGCCTCGGCGGCCGGACCCACCATGCGCGAGCGGTACCGCTACCTGCGTAAACCAATGCGCACCGCCCTGTTGGCAGTGCATGTGCTGGTGAGTGTCGGCTGGAATGGCGTGGCGTTCGCGCAGCTCGTCCTGGCTTCGACCGCAGCGGCCGATGCCGGTCTTCGGCACTCCGCATATGAGCTCATGCACGTCGTTGACCGGGTCCTCAATATCCCGCTCGCTCTACTCGCCCTGACCACCGGGGTGGTGATCTCGGTAAAGACGAGGTGGGGACTGCTGCGGCACTGGTGGGTGGCGACAAAACTCGTCATCACCGTCGTTGCCGTGATACTCGGCAGCTCCATGATGCGCCCGTTGGTCGTGCGGGCCGGACATGCGACGGATGGGGGGGAGGTCGCCTACGCGGCTCCGACCGTCGCGATCATCCTCGGCGCCAGTGTGATGAACGTCCTGTTCATCACGGCGACGGTGCTGTCCATCGCGAAGCCTTGGGGAAAGACTCCTCGGGGCCGGCGAGCGATGCGCCGCGCCGGGGCGGCTCCCCTGTCCACGCGGCCGGGCCTGCCGGCGTCATCCGCGCCACTGGCCACCGCCTCGGCCGCCACGGGGAGCGGGGACCCGGTACTCCCGACCATCGTGGCGGTTCCCCTCGGCCCCTGAGACGGCGGCGCGGCGGCCGGGAGAAGTTTCATGGCTCTTCAGCTCCCCGTGGTCGCCCGACCGGCGACGGGTGGGGACGGCCCCGGCCGGCCGCGGGAGCTCGACCGGCGGGCCTGACGGGGCGGGCTGCTCCGCGCCGGCTGGCCGTCCCGGCAGCAGAAAGGCGAACGGTGCGGCGAGGACCGTGGACCCGAGGGTCCACCAGAACGCCGTACCGAAGGCGCCGGCCAGCGCCACCGGATCGGCGGGTCCGGTCCCGGCGGGTCGGCCGGTGATCTGGTGGGACAGCACCACGGCGAGGATGGCCGTCCCGAGTGAGCCGCCGATCTGCTGGAAGATCCGCCCCGCGGAGGTGGCGCGCGGAATCTCCTCCCGGCGCAGCCCGTGGTAGGCAGAGGACATCACCGGGATGAGCGCCATGGCCAGCCCGATGCCGCGGACCGTCAGGGAGACCCCGAGCAGCACCTCGCTGGTGTCGGCGGCGACCTGTGTATACGCAACCGATCCCAGCGCGCTGAGCAGAAGGCCGACCAGAACGAACAACCGCGGGCTGCGCCGGTCCGCCACCCGGCCCAGCACAATCAGGGCGATCATCATCCCCAACCCCTGCGGGGCGAGGAGCAGGCCGGCGGCGGCGGCGCTGCGGCCACGGGCCTGCTGCTCGTACAGGGGCAGCAGGAACATCGCCCCGAACAGCGAGATCCCGAACAGGAACATCATCCCCGATGAACCGGCGAAGGCCCGGGACCGGAACAGCCGCAGGTCGATGATCGGTTCGACGGCGGTCCGCAGGGCATGCACCGTGAACAGAACGAGCAGGGCCGCGCCGAGGGCCAGCGGCACGATCACCCGCACACCCGTGAAGTCACCCTGCCGGCCGGCCACGGAGAAGCCGTAGACGATCGCGGCCAGCCCCGGGGACAGCAACGCGAACCCGAGAGCGTCGAAGCGATGCCGCCCGGGAGTCCGCACATCCGGCATCCCCAGCCAGGCCAGGACCAGCCCGATCAGGCAGACCGGCACGTTGATGAAAAAGATCCAACGCCAGTCGAGATCGTCGACGATCAGCCCGCCGATGACCGGCCCGAGCACGGGAGTGACCAGCGCGGGCACCCCCACCGCCGCCATCAGGCGGCCCAGCCGTTCCGGCCCGGCCGCCTGCGCGATGATCGTCTGCATCAGAGGCAGAAGCAGGCCGCCGCCGAGGCCCTGCACGATCCGGAAGGCGATGAGACTGCCGGCCGACCATGCCGCCCCACACAGCGCCGAGCCGACGAGGAACAGGACCAGCGACAGCAGCCACATCCGCTTGGCGCCGAACCGCTCGGCTGACCAGCCGGTCACCGGGATCACCATGGCGAGCGCGAGCAGGTAACCGGTACTCACCCACTGGATTGTCGAGATTCCGACGTTGAAGGATCGGGCGAGGGTGTTGATCGCCACGGAGGTGATCGTCGCATCGAGCTGCACCACGACCGCACCGACGAGGACGATCCCGGCGAGACGGATCAGCGCCGGATCGAGCCGATCTCCGCTACCGCCCGTCATGCCCCCGCCCGCCGCGGCGGGCGCCTGGGTCTGCGCTGCCATCACAACCTCCGTACGACCCGAGCAGGATCATCCGCCGCGAACTGGGGCGAGTCGGACCAGGCGCCCGGGAATAGTCCTGGTCGAGCCGCACCCCGCCGACGATACACCGTATCGCTTTCGCTACGCCGTACCTTTGTCCGTACGGTGTAGCCGCCGGACCCGACCGTGTAATCTCGCTGACCACGTAACCTCGCTGTATGTGCGGATCGAGGGGAGCATGGAACGTCCCGTCGACTCCGGCCGGCCCACCCGCCGCGCCCGCCCCGGAGTTGATCTCCCGCACCGACCCGGACGGGCCCGTCACAACCGCCGGGTCGGGCGACCCGGGCGGGCCGCACACGCCCCAACGTCGCCTGAAGCCCGCGGCTGCGACCGGCTTCGCCCCGTCTCCCGCCCGCCCGGCCGCTCCCCCGACGGCGCTACCGACCGCTCCCCCGACGGCGCTACCGACCGCTCCCCCGACGGCGCCGCCGCACGTCGAGGAATGCGACAGCCCGATGAAGGGCCTGTTGTGGACCCGGCCCGTAGCGCGCCAGAAGCCCCGGCTGAGCCGGGAGGCCATCGTCGACGCGGCGATCACCCTGGCCGACACGGAAGGACTCGACGCCGTCTCTATCCGCCGGGTCGCGGCAGTTCTCGGCGTCCGGCCGATGAGCCTGTACTCCCACATCGCCCGCAAAGACGATCTTCTCGATCTGATGAGCGACCGGATCGCTGCCGAGATCCTCGTCCCCGACCCGCTGCCCGCCGACTGGCGCGACGCCCTGCGTGCCATCTCCCATCAGACCCGGGCCAGCTGCCTGCGCCATCCCTGGATGCTGACCACGTTCGCCGGACGGCCGCACTACGGACCGAACGCGCTGCGCCACGCCGAGCAGTCGGCCGCAGCGGTCGCCAGGCTGCCCGTGCCACCTCGCCGGAAGATCGCGATTCTGCGCGCGGTCGACACGTACACGATCGGGCACGTTCTCGCCGAACTGCGGGCGCGGGACCTCCACTCCCGGACCGACGTCGACAAGGTCGAGCTGACCACCTACCTCCGCGGCCTGATCGCCACCGGCGACTATCCCTTCCTCGCGCAGTTGGGTCCGGGCAACATGACGATCATGGGTGACGACGCGCAGGAGGACTTCGCCGACGGGCTGGAATGGCTGCTGGTCGGCATCACCGCGGCGATCGAGTCCTGAGGGTCAGACGCTGCCGAGCACGCGGGTGATCCGCACCTCCACGACGACACGCCGGGGATTGGCCCGCGGCGCGCGGTAACGCTGCGCATAGCGGAACTCGGCGTCGGCCACACTCGCCGGATCATCCCGGAGCACGGCCAGTCCCTCCAGCGTCGACCAGCGTCGGCCGTCGATCTGGCAGAGCCCGACGGGGGTGCCGTGGGCCGGTCCCGCCGCGATCAGACGGGCCTTGCGGGACCGGGCCGATGTGATCACCCGGGCGATGCCCGCCGCCGGATCAAGTGTCGCGCCGACGGCGACCACGTGCGGGCTGCCATCCGGCCGGACGGTGGTCAGGCTGCACAGGTGCCGCTCTCGCCAGAAGTCAAGAAAGGCCTTGCCACGCCCGGCCAGGTCGAGCAGATGCGCGGGGTCAAGCCGGTTCTGGTGGTCGACCCCGAGCCGGCGATGCGTGAGCACCGGGAACTCGGCACGAACGGCGGCCGGTCGGGACGGGTCCAGCTCCGCGCGCACCGTGGTGGGCCGCGGGCCGGCCTCGGCGAGCACCTCTCCCCACGGATCGACGACGACGCTCGCCCCGGCCATCTCCCGGCCCGCCTGGCGGCCCGCGGCGTTGCAGGCGACGAGATACACCTGGTTCTCGATGGCCCGGGTCCGGGTGAGCACGCGCCAGTGGTCCAGCCTGGCCAACGGCCAGGCCGATACCACCACCACGATCTCGGCACCGCCCTCGGCCAGCAGCCGGAACAGCTCGGGAAACCGGAGGTCGTAACAGGTCGCCAGCCCGACGATGCCGAGTTCGGTGGGGACGGTTCCGACCGTGGCACCCGGCGTCAGCAACCGGGCCTCCGCGGAGCCGTAGCCGAACAGGTGCACCTTGCGGTACGCATGCCGGATCATCCCGTCCGGACCGATCAACACGGTCGTGTTGAAAAGCCGTCCGTCGGCGGACCGTTCCACGATGCTGCCGGCCACCAGGTGGCATCCGCGTTCCCGGGCGGCCTCCCGCAGGGCGGTGACCGTCGGCCCGGTCAACGCCTCCGCCTCCGCCTCGTACCGATCGAAGTGAAAATAGCCGGTGACCCATAGTTCGGGGAGGACGACCAGGTCCGCCTGGGTCTGCCGGATCTCCCCCAGCACCCTGCGCACCCGGTCCGCCGCGTTCTCCTCGTCGGGACAGCCGAGCTGCAGGACGGCGGCACGGACCGGGGCTGTCATACGGGGCTCCTCGCCTTGTCGACCATGCGGTTCCGCAAACACGAGGGTCTTCCCGGCGGCGACCCGGTCGACCGCGGGATTCAGGACAGGCCCAGCATCGCCTTCCACTGCTGGGCGCTCGTCGGCCGGAAGACGTGGTTCATCCGCTTGACCACCGCAAGGTCCTCCGACGCCTGCGGAGAGTACTGGTGGCCGGGGAAGACGGTGGTGGTGTCCGGCAACGCGGCCAACCGACGCAGGCTGTCGTACATCAGTCCCGCGTCGCCGCCGGGCAGGTCCATCCGGCCGCAGCCCTCGAGGAACAGGGTGTCTCCGGCAACGAGCCGATCGTCGACGAGGAAACACTGGCTGCCGGGGGTGTGGCCGGGGGTGTGCAGCAGCCGCACGGGGATCTCCCCGACCGTCACCACATCGTCGTCGTCATGCTCGACCAGATCGGCCGCGGAGACCTCGGTCGCCCGCCGTACCCACTCCGCCTCGGCCCGGTTCACGTGAATCGGGACGTTCTGCCGGCCGAGCAACTGGCGGACACCCTCGATCTCCAGGCCGAACGCGTTTCCACCGATGTGATCGGCGTGGTAGTGGGTGACGAGCGCGCCGGTGAGCCGCATACCGTCGGCGGCCAGCAGGTTGAGCAGGTCGTCGACCTTGTAGGCGGGATCGACGACCAAGGCCTCGCCGGTCTCGCGGTCACCCACGAGGTAGACGAAGTTGACCATCTGGGTACCGACCGGATCGCCGACGGCGAAGTCGCGGCCGGACAACAGTTGACGGAAGTACAGGCGATCGGTCACCCCGCCAGCCTACGAAGGTCCGGCCCACGGCGGGGCGAGTTGCTCACCAGGGCTACCCGCGGCGGCATGACGGGTGAATGATCCATGTGGTGCACGGTGAAGAAGTCCAGGATCGCGCCGGTGGCGTCGAAGGACCGGCCGGCGGCCGAGTCGGACCGGTCCCGGCGGGCCTCCGGGCTGGCCGGCCACAGATGCGTGCCCCCGGTCACCGTGTCGAGCCGAACCTCGGCACCCCCGAGGCAGTCGACGTACCGCAGGATGATCACTTCGCCTCTGGGCTCGGTCAGCACCGGCGTCGGATTGCAGCCGTAACGGTCGGCGTATGCGCGGATCACCGCCGGAGCCGGCGAGATGTGCGCGGGTCCGCCCGCCACCGCGCCACCCGCATAGGGCACGGACGGATCGGCGGTGCCGTGCACGGCCATGGTCGCCGGGGTACGTCCGGGCGGGCAGCGGACCTCGAACGTCGAGGAGACCATCGCCACGGCCGCGAATCGACCGGATCTGCACACCAGCGCGGCGGCGAACTCGGCACCGTTGGAATGCCCGGCGGCGTAGACAGCACGGTCGTCCAGGCAGAACCGCGCATCCAGATCATCCAGCAGAGCATTCACGAAACCAAAGTCATCCGCCTTACCCGGCTCCCCGAGGGTGTTCCAGCGTCGTGGTGTCCCCAACGCGTCCGGGGTCACCACGATGAAACCGCGGTCGCCGCCCAGGGCGCCCATGCGGGAACGCTGCTCTTCCAACTCCTTATCGGCCTTGAAACCGTGGAAGTCGAAGATCAACGGATAGGCGTGACGCCCGTCGTGACCCACCGGCAGTGTCAACCGGTAGTAGCGACGGACTCCACCCAGAACCAGGGAATGTGCCCCCGAGAGCAGCGGGACCGCCGGCCGCGGTGAGACGCAGGAGGAGCCCGCGGTCGATATTCCCGAGCCGGCAGCGAAACGTCGCGGCACTGCCTTGTCAGAGACGCTGCCGGAGACGCCGGACGAGCCCGCGAAACCGTGCACCAGCTGGACGACAATGACCAGTGTCAGCGCGACGACACCCGGCACGGCGAGATGCCAACGTGCTGGCGGCGGTTTCCGGGACACCGCACCCACGGTACGGACCAGACCAGGCCGAAGGAATACATCGCCGCGACGCCTGCGCGACACCGTCGATTCCCGATGTCGGGACGGCAACCACACCGGCAACCACACCGGCGGCGGACCCGGCGGTGGACCCGGTCGAAACCCCGCGCGCCGGTTGATCGGCCGGCCGTCTGCCGTCAGGCTACCGGGCTGAGGCCGCCATCGAGGTTGATCGTCGCACCCGTGATGTAGGCGGCCCGCGCGGAGAGCAGGAACGCGACCAGATCGGCGAACTCCTGGGCCCGGCCCACCCGACCGAGCGGGATTCCGGAGGTCCGCCCCATCCGTTCGTACAGCTCGTCGACCGTGATGTTCTCTCGGGCCGCCGCCCGATCCCACTGCCCGCTCTCCACCAGGCCGATCAGCACCGCGTTGACCCGGATCCGGTCCGGGCCGAGCTCCTTGGACAGGGCCTTGGTGAGCGCGAGGCCCGCGGCCCGGGTGACGGAGGTCGGGGTGGAACCGGCGCTGGGGGCTCTGGCCGCCACGGACAGTGAGTTCACGATGCCGCCACCGCCCGCGCGCCGCAGGTACGGCAACACCAGCCGGGAGGCCCGGATCGCCGCGTGCAGCTTCAGCTCCAGATCGGCGTTCCAGACCTCGTCGGTCTGGTTCTCGAACGTACCGCCCGCGCTGGCGCCGGCGTTGTTCACCAGGGCGTCGACGGCGTTCCAGCGGTCGACGGCGGTGGCGACGAAACGTTCGAGGTCAGTGATGCTGGTCACATCGGCAGGTACGGCGAGAACCTCGCCACCGCCGGCCTGCGCCTGCCCGGCGACCTCCCGCAGCCGCGTCTCGTCGCGCCCGCAGAAGGCCACCCGCGCCCCCTCGGCGGCCAGCGTCCGCACCAGGGCGGCTCCCAGCCCGTTCGAGCCGCCGGTCACCAGCACCACCTTGCCCGCCAGCTGAAGATCCATCCCGCTCCTGTCGCCTCGCTCCGGTCGCAGTTTTCGATGAGGCAGGCCAGCCGCGGCCGGCCGGCAGACCGCCCGACCATCCGCGACGGGCGCCACCGGTCCTGACGACCTGGGCAGCTACCGGGTGATCGGCCCGCCGTTCCCATCGATCGACATGATGAACATACCGAGGGCGGAAGATGCGATCAGCATCCACCCGGTCTAACGTCGGGACCGGCGAGAGGGGGCGGGACGATGGCCAGGTGCGACACCTGCGGTAACGACTACTGGATGTCGTTCGAGGTGCAGGTTATAAGTGGCGAGAAATACACCTTTGACTGCTTTGAATGCGCTGTGGCAAAACTTGCCCCCCGCTGCGAACATTGCGACTGCCGCATTATCGGACACGGCGTCGAGGTATCCGGGCGGTTCTTCTGCTGCGCCCACTGTGCCCGGGTTTCGGACGGCCGCCTCGGTGCCGAGCTCCGCGACACCGTCGGCACGCATCCGGGCTGATCCGGACCGGATGCGCTCCAGCCGACCCGGATCAGCCCGGCGGCCCGCCACCCGCCCGCGGAGCGGCCATCGACATCACCGAGACAACTCCGAGAAATATCGTTTCTACTCTCTGTAGACGGACATACGGGTCCGAGAGGGTACCATGCCTAACGAGTCGACGCCCTCGTCCGCTTCGCCGACGGCGTCGGCAGCCAGGTGATCGCCGATGGTGCGGAGACCGCCGACGAGCTCGCCGCGGTGGTCGGGGTGTCGACCGGGGTGTCCGGGGTGCCGCCGCGTCCTGTCGGACACACCTTGGCGGCGTCACGACATCAGAGCGCGAAATGGGTACGCAGCGCGTCCTCCAGTTCCCCTGACGTCTGAAGGCGTCAGTCCCCTCGGGAGTTTCTGATGGATGCCGCCTCGCTGGCAAGGATCTCCTCCATACGTTCAGAGATGTCCCGCCGACCACTGTGGCCGGGGCGCCACGAGCACCAAGCACACGCCGACCGTTAGCGCGGTGTCCATAAATGTTCGCTGGGTTGGGTTAGGCGGCTTGGGTGCGGGGCGTCCCCAGCGTTGCTGGCGTTCAGAGCGGACGCGGGCGCGTTCGCGGCGTTGCGCGGCCAAGACGGGCGGGGTAGCGGGCCGTCGGCGTTGCGCCCGCGCGGGTAGGCCTGCGGTTCGCGGGCGAGCACGGTGTGGTTGGGGTGGTCGGAGCTGGCGATGACGACGGTGCGCACCGGGCCGAACTGGTCGAAGGCGAAGCAGCGGTTCGGGCAGGTGGCGGTCAGGTACTCGATCCGGTCGAGTTTCCCTCCTTGTCCGGATCGGTGAACTCCTTCCAGGTTCTCGTCCGTTGGAAGGAGATCCGGTGGTGGCCCAAGAGCTGACGCAGCCGTTCCCGGCCGACGGTGACGACCCGGTCGGGGTTGTCGCCCAGGTAGTCGGCGAGTTTACGCAGGCTCCAGTGCGTGAACGGCCGCCCCAGTTTCGTGGGACGGGTCCGGGCCACCGCGATGATGAACGCCTCGTCTTCACAGCTGATCCGGCGGGGACGGCCTCCGGCCCACCGAGGGTCCAGGCAGGCCAGACCGATCTCGTTGAACCGGTGGATCACATCCCGGACCGTGCCCTCGTCAGCGGCAACCAGCCGGGCGATCGCCGGCACCGTCGTCCCGCCGGCCGATGCCATGATGATCGTCGCCCGGCGGGCCCGGACCGAGGAGTGCGTCCCCCGCCGCACGATCGCCTGCACCTGGCGGCTTTCCTCCCCGGTCAGCCGCCGCGCCCGCACACGCTGTGCCATACGCCCACCTCCCGGCACCGGTCACACACGTCGGTACCGACAGTGCACATCCCGCCCCCGGGCAGCGCCAGCCCCACCCGGCGCCTCCCGACCCAGCAAACGTTTATGGACATCACACTGGCGATGACGACCCAGATGTCGGGTTTGACGAAGTCGAATGCGCCTTCAGGTTGAAGGAAACCAAGGAGGAAGGCATTATTAAACCCCGCGTTCGTTTCGCGTAGCCCGCTGCGTGACACGACGGCAAGCAACCCCAGCAAAACTGGGAAGGCCGGACACTGCCTCACCGACATAGGACGGGGACGGCGTAGTCCCCCACGGCACGTCCGGCCCTCCTCCACCCCCTGCACCCGCAGTACACACGGCGGGCCGCCTCGGAAACGGCCCCTTCAGGAGGATGATCCCGATGACCACCAGCACTGACAGCGCCACCGTCGCCACCCACTCACAGCCGTTACCAAACGAAGCCGAGGCGTTACCCACTCCGCCGCCCCTCAGCCCGCTGCGCGGCAACCCGGGCGTGATCGGTATCCCCACCTTCATCGCCGGGGCCGTCGGCCTCGGGCTGGTCGACACCGGGTGGCTTCCGCCCGCCGCGGCCGGCGCAGCCATACCCGTTATCATGACCGCCACCACCGTCGGTCTCCTGATCTCCGCGATCTGGGCGGCGGCGCTCGGGCAGAACGCCGCGGCCAGCCTGTTCGCAGTGTTCTTCGGGTTCTACGGCAGCTACGCCGCGTTCGTCCTCGGTCTCGGCCACAACTGGTACAACATCCCCGCCGATCAGGCCACCAGGAGCACCGAGCTGTGGCTCATCAGCTGGCTGGTCACCATCGTCCTGTTCACCGTGGCCACCCTGCGCCTGCCCAGCAGCTACACTCTGCTGCTCGGGCTCGTTGACGTCGCGCTGGTGCTGCTGCTACTCGGCACCATCAACACCAGCACCGCCCTCACCCACGCCGGCGGCTACGTCGTGTTCGCCTTCATCGCGGTCGCGGTCTACCTGTACCTCGACCTCATGTTCACCGAGACCGGCGGGAAGGGCCTGCCGCTCGGCAAGCCGGTCATCTCCGGATAGCATGCCGCGATACGATTGCCATAGATAGCCGGGCCGACGCGTACTGATGAAAATTTCTTGCACCTGCCATCAGATTCATAATCGACATTGGTGATTGCGATCCGGTTCACCGAGCAGGTAAATGGAGAGGCCGATGGGAATCGTCATCAACGTCGAAAATGGTGGCACGTTCACCGATGATTCCATCCCCGAGCCAACGGCCATAACGCCATAACACCAAAAAGAACAAAGAACAAGCGACAAAGATCAATTTCGCCTGAACGGCCAGGCAGTGCTGGCCACTGGTGGCGCCCGCGGCATCGACACCGAGCCTGCTCGGGTTCTCGCAGCTGCGGGCGCCACCGTGTGGAAACCGACATGACAGAGTCATTGAGCCTTTTCAAAGTTGGTTGTTCTAATGGCCCTCGCTAGCGAGGACGAGGACGGCCTGGGCGAAGGTGCCGACGCGGCGTGGGCAGCCGCGGAAACGGTCGAATATGTGCCAGTTCTTGAGGACCGCGAATCCTCGTTCGCCTTGTGAGCGGGTGGTGGCGTGGGTCCGGTTCAGGACTCTTGCACGAACGCGGTTTGACGGGAATAGGCGTTCCTTCCGTTTCGGGTGATCGGTGACGGTAGAGGGGTTTTGCGCTGGGCTGTGGGCACGGCTGGGCCACGTGTCGTAGGCGAAGAAGCAGGCACGCCGCTTGTAGATCACTGGGATGTCTGAAGTCCTCGTGGTCTGGAGTGCGGCGTGCCTGTGGGCGCATTGTCGCGCGATGCCGCCGGTGTGCCGGGTGCTGGCGAGGTGTCGCGTGAGGGAATCTGGGAGCGGTTGGATCGGGTGACCGATCCACGGTCGACGCGGGGGCGGGTGTATTCGTGGCTGTGCCTGGCCGCGGTGTGGCTGTGCTCGCTGACGGCTGCGGGGCACCACCGGGTGTCGGCGGTCCGGGCGTGGCTGGCGCGGACCAGCGGCGCCGAACGTGCGCGGCTGCGGCTGCCCTGGGACCCGTTCGCCGGATGGCGGCTGCCGAGCACGGCGACGATCCACTGCTTCCTTCAGGCCGTGGACGACGGTGAGCTCGCCGTGGCTCTGCTCGATCCGCCGTTGGACCCGGACCCGCCCGCCGAGCAGGGGGACGATACCGACCAGCGAACCGAACCGTCCGCTGCCCCGGTGGATCCGGGCCACGGCTGCCAGCCGGTGGAGTCGGCGGTCGCCCTCGACGGGAAGACGAGCCGGCACGCGAAGCGCGCTGACGGGTCCAAGGTGCACCTTGTCGGCGTGGCCAGCCACGGCGACGGACGGCTACTCGCCCAGGTCGAGGTCGAGGCCAAGACCAACGAGACCGCGGTGTTCCGTCGGTTACTGCGGCCGCTGGACCTGACGAACGTGCTGGTCACGGCCGATGCTCTGCACACGGTCCGCGCGAATCTCGACACGCGGTCCAGGCGATCCGTCCGCACCGCTGGCGCCGGGAGAAAGGACGGCCGGCTTCCCGGGAGAGCGTCTATGCCCTCACCAGCCTCAGCTTCGCCCAGGCCGGGGCCGCGCTGCTCGCGGCCACTGGCACATCGAAACCGGCAACAAGCAGCCCAAGACCTACCTACGCGGCCCAGGGAAGGTCCTGCGCTCCAAGCACCCCGACACCGTCTACCAGGAAATCTGGGGCTACCTGCTCACCCACCACGCGATCAGCGCCCTGAGGTGTCGGGCCGCAACCGCCGCCGGGATCGACCCCGACCGGATCAAGTTCAAACGCGCTGTGAGGATCATCCGGGACCGGGTCGTCACCGACCCGGTTTTTCCCCCCTGATGACCAGCATCACCGTGTGCTGCGGCCACTCGCCGCCGACATCACCCGGCCAACGCGGCACCCAGCACAATGCGCCACCCACGATCAGGTTCACCAACCCGCTGAACCCGCAGCTCGATCGACTTAGCGTCAGTGGCATTGGGGCAAGGGTTCTAACAACAACTCTAGGGTGGAGCTGAGGGGATTCGAACCCCTGACCCTCACACTGCCAGTGTGATGCGCTACCAGACTGCGCCACAGCCCCAACTGCTATTCATTTTATATCAGACCCGAGCAAATCCGGTCTTGTACCCCACCCGGGCACCAAACCTGTCCTGATGGACTACTTCGGCAAGTGTACAGGCTCCGTGTCGGCTGCTGTCGGCGCCCCCTGGCTCGGCAGGAGCGTCTCGGTTAGCCCCGATCCGGCGGTCCCGACCTTACCAGCCAGCGGCCCCGCGTTGTGCTCGACCAGGCGGAACCCACCCTCGACGAGCCGCAGGACGGACCACCGGCAGTTGGCGAGCGGTCCGAAGTGCCACCAGAACTCCGGTGGAAGGCCGAGCACATGACCGATCAGTGACCGGGCAGTACCGCCGTGCAGGACAAACACGACGAGACCGTCCCATTCGGCCGGAAACCCCTCGGCCCGGACCTCGTCGAAGACCGTGCCGGCCCGCTCCGCCACCTGCCGGTAGGTTTCGCCACCGCCACGGGGCACGTCATCCCCGCGCCGCCAGGCCCGATCCTCCGCGGGGAAGCGTTGGGCCGCCTCGGCAGCGGTCAGCCCGGACCACGCGCCGAGATCGATCTCGCGCAGCCGCGCGTCGGAGCGGAAGGGCACGCCGAGCGCCGCCGCGGTGTCCCGGCAACGTTGCAGGTCGGACGACACGACGAGTTCCGGGCGCATCGCCTGGATGACCGGGGCCACCGCGGCGACCTGGGCACGCCCGGTGGCGTCGAGGGGCGGATCCGCGTGCCCCTGGAAGCGGCCGACGTCGTTCCAGGTGGTCCTGCCGTGCCGCCAGAGCAGCAGCCTCACCGTGGGGTCGCCGTACCGGGCCCGGCCACCCCCGAGCCCGAGCCGCCGCTCGCCGCGGTGGACCCCGAGGAGACACCGGCCCCGACCGCGACCCCGACCGCCGCGTCGACGAACGGGATCACCGGGCAGTCCTTCCAGAGCCGTTCGAGGGCATAGTAGACCCGCTCCTCGTCCCGCTGCACGTGCACCACCACGTCGACGAAGTCGAGCAGGACCCAGCGGCCCTCCCGCTCTCCCTCCCGCCGGACGGGCTTGGCTCCCAGCCGGCGCAGGTGCTCCTCGATCTCGTCGACGATACCCTTGACCTGCCGCTCGTTGCCCGCGGATGCGAGCACGAAGCAGTCGGTGATGGCCAGCCGATCGCTCACGTCGAGGATGAGCAGGTCATGGCCGAGCTTGTCGGCGGCTGCCTGCGCGGCGGCGAGGGCGAGTTCGACGGCTCGCGGGGAAGCGGTCACGCTCGGGTTCTCCAGGGTGGTGACGGGCGGGAGGCATCCGTCTTCGGCTACCTCGCGCACCGTCCGGGGCCGGACGGCTGCATCCAGCGTGACACATCGACGCGCGGGCAGGGCACTCCTCGCGTCCATGACGGGCCGAAAAATCGAGATATCGCCTGGCCCGGTGGCCCGTCCGGACGGCTCGGCGGGTCAGGAAGCACCCTGGTAGAGACGCCGCTTGGCGATGTAGCGCACGACCCCGTCTGGGGTGAGGTACCAGATCGGCGCCCGGCGGCCAACCCGTTCCCGGATGTCGGACGAGGAGATCGCCAGCGCCGGGACCTCCAGCAGGCTGACGGCGCCGGTCGGGAGGCCGGCGTCCAGCGCGAGGTGGTAACCGGGCCGGTTCACGCCGACGAAGTGGGCCAGTTCGAACAGCTCGCGGTGGTCACGCCAGGTGAAGATCTGCGCGAGCGCGTCCGCCCCCGTGATGAAGAACAGCTCGTCGTCCGGTCGCGCCGCACGCAGGTCTCGCAGGGTGTCGATGGTGTAGGTGGCGCCACCCCGGTCGATCTCGATCCGGCTGACCGTGAACTGCGGGTTCCCCGCCGTCGCGAGGAAGGTCATCAGATAGCGGTCCTCGGCGGCGGAGACTTTGCGATGGATCTTCTGCCAGGGTTGCCCGCTCGGCACGAAGACCACCTCGTCCAGATCGAACAGGGCGGCCACCTCACTGGCTGCGACGAGGTGCCCGTTGTGGACGGGGTCGAAGGTCCCACCCATGACACCGAGGCGCACGACCGGACACTAACCCCGCATCACCGCACGTGCCCGTCTGGCGCAGCCCGGCGGGAGATGTGCCACAAAGCCTCACACCCACCGGCGCCTCACACCCACCGGCGCCTCACACCCACCGGCGCCTCACACCCACCGGCGCCTCACCCCCACCGGCGCCTCACGCTCATCGGTCTCACGCCCACCGCCGTGCCCGCCGCAAGCGGGCCAGTCCCGGAACGGCCCACCCGGCTAGGCTGACCACAGGCCGCAGGCCGGCCCCGTCCCCCCGCGAGGAGGCCCCGCCCATGCCGACCAGTCCGCGTGCGGGGCAACCCGCCGCCCCCGAGGATCTCGTTGACGTTGACGGCCTGCTCGCCGCCTACCACGAGATCCATCCCGATCCCGCCGATCCGACCCAGCGGGTGTCGTTCGGCACGTCCGGTCATCGTGGCTCGGCGCTGCGCGGCTCCTTCAACGCCGACCACATCCTGGCCACCACCCAGGCGATCTGCGACTACCGGAAGGAGGCAGGCGTCGACGGACCGCTGTTCGTCGGGATCGACACGCACGCACTGTCGGCGCCCGCGCTCGCGAGCGCCCTGGAGGTCCTCGCCGCGAACGGCGTCACGGTATGCATCGCCCCGGACGGCGAGGCCACCCCGACCCCGGTGATCTCGCACGCGATCCTGCGCCACAACCGCGAGCGCACGCCAAGCAACAGGACGGGCAGGACGGACACCACCGGCGCCACCGGCGCGACCGGCCCGGCGCGCGGCCTCGCCGACGGCATCGTCGTCACGCCGTCGCACAATCCGCCCGCCGACGGCGGGTTCAAGTACAACCCGACGCACGGCGGTCCGGCGGACACCGGCGTCACCAAGGTCATCCAGGATCGCGCGAACGCCCTGCTCGACGGTGGCCTCGCGGGCGTGGCCCGGGTGCCGTACCCGCAGGCGCGCGCCGCCGCCGTGGTCCACGACTACGTCGGCGCCTATGTCGCGGACCTCGGCGACGTCATCGATCTCGACGCGATCCGCGGCGCCGGGGTGCGCATCGGCGTCGACCCGCTCGGTGGGGCGAGCCTCGTGTACTGGCAGGCCGTCGCCGAGCGGTACAAGCTGGACCTCGACGTGGTGAACACCACGATCGACCCGACCTTCGCCTTCATGACGACCGACTGGGACGGCAGGATCCGGATGGATCCGTCGTCGCCGTACGCGATGGCCTCCCTGGTGCGGCTGGCCGGCTCGTTCGACGTCGCCCTCGCCAACGACGCCGACGCCGACCGGCACGGCATCGTCACCGGCACGGCCGGGCTGTTAAACCCGAACCACTACCTCTCCGCGGCCATCGCCTACCTGTTCGGCCACCGCCCGGGCTGGCCGACCGGGACGGCGATCGGCAAGACGCTGGTCAGCTCCAGCATGATCAACAGGGTCGGAGTGGGCCTCGGCCGCGACGTGGTCGAGGTGCCGGTGGGCTTCAAGTGGTTCGTGGCCGGCCTGACCGACGGGAACCTGGGCTTCGGCGGCGAGGAGAGCGCGGGCGCGTCGTTCCTGCGCCGCGACGGCGCGGTGTGGACGACCGACAAGGACGGGATCATCGCCTGCCTGCTCGCCGCCGAGATGACGGCGGTCACCGGCCGGGACCCCGGGCAGTTGTACCGGGAGCTCACCAATGTCCACGGTGCCCCGGCCTACCGGCGGGTCGACGCGCCGGCCACCCCAGCGCAGAAGAAGATCCTGGCCGCGCTCACCCCGGAGAGCCTCAGCGCGACGACGCTCGCCGGTTCGCCGGTGACCGCCGCGCTGTCGCACGCGCCGGGCAACGGCGCGGCGATCGGCGGGGTGAAGGTCGTCACTGACGACGCCTGGTTCGCCGCCCGGCCCTCCGGCACCGAGGACGTCTACAAGGTCTACGCGGAGAGCTTCCGGGGCCCCGGACATCTCGACGAGGTCATCACGGAGGCACAGTCGATCGTTGACGCCGCCCTCGCCCGCGGCTGATCCTGCCGGACCCGTCAGGACGGAAGAAGCCGCCCGATGAACGCCTGGAGCTGCTCGATGTTGCGGCACTCCACCATCTCGTCAACGAGCTCGGCGTACACGTTTGTCGCCGAGTCGCCCGAGCCCCAGTAGCTGCGCGGCTCCGGGTTGAGCCAGTAGGAGTGCCGGGCCCGCGAGCACAGTCGCCTGAAGATGGTCGCCGAGGTCGGTCGGTAGTTGTTCCGGGCGTCGCCGAGGATCAGCAACGACGTCTTGGGACCGACCGCCTCGGGGTACTTCTCGGCGAAGACCTCGATGGCATGCCCGTAGTCGCTGTGCCCGTCGAACCAGACGAGGTCCGCCTCTCCGGAGATGCGGGCCATCATGTCGCCGAGGTCGAGGCCACGCAGGTACCTGGTGACCTCGTCGGTCGTGTCGATAAAGGCGAACGCCCGGACCTTGGCGAACTGCTCGCGCAGCGCATGGGTCAGCATCAGGGTGAAATGCGCGAACGAGGCCACCGAGCCGGAGACGTCGCACAGCACGACCAGCTCGGGTTTGTGCGGCTTGTGCGGGCGGTGCCTGGTCTCCACCGGTACGCCGCCGGTGGCCAGCGATGCCCGCACCGTGCGCCGGAAGTCCAGCCGGCCGATGCGGCCGAACCGGCGCCGCGCGGTCAGCCGGGTCGCCAGCCGCCGGGCGAGCGGGTAGACCTGCCTGCGCAGCTCCACCAGGTCCCGCTGGGAGGCTCGCAGGAACTCGACCTGGTCGCTGAGCGGCTTCACCGCGGTGCGCTCGACCGCATCGAGGCCGCGTTCCTCGGCCATCCGCCGCCGCACCTCGGTGGACACCATCTCCTCGAACTCGCGGATCCGGTCGGTGATGGTCTGCCGGGCGGCCCGTTCGGCGAGTCCGCCACGTTCGGAATCTGCCAGCATCGCCGCGAGCAGATCGACGATGAGGGTCTCCGCCGACATCATCCGCAGCACCCGGTAGATGAACCACGAGCGGGCGGAGCTGCCGCGCGCCGACCCGAACGCGCTCACCGCCTGCCGGGCGAGCGCGCGCAGCGCCTCGTCGTTGCCGTCGCGCAGCGCGTCGAGCAACTGGTCGCGCAGCGCCTGACGCAGCTCCTCCAGCTGCTCGGGCGACAGCTCGCCGGGGTCGACGCCGGCGTTCGCCGCCGCGCCGTTCGCCGCCCCGGCCGGGTCGCCGTCCAGGTCGTCCAGGTCGTCCAGCGACACCCCGTCCCCGATCCGGGGCGGGAAGTACAGGTCGAACAGAGTGTCGAAAGCCGGCCGGTACAGTGGCCGCTTGCACAGGGTCGCCGCGAATGCCGCCCGGACGGCGTCCCGCTCGGCCCAGCCCAGCGCGCCGACGGCCCTGGCGGCATCCACGGTCTCAGCGCTGCTCACCGGGACACCGGCCCGGCGCAACGCCGCGGTGAAATCGACGGTGCGGTCCAGCAGATTCATGCCGGCGCCCCCTCGTGGACGTGCGGCCGTGGCGACGGCCGTCAGCTGGCAATCGGTTCGATGAATTCGATCAGTTCGATGGGTTCGGCTCGGGCTGTTCAGTTCGCGCCGAGCTTGAGGTGACTGATGGCTCGGGCCTGGTCGCTGGCGTGCTTGAGGACGACGCCGAGGGTCGAGGCGACGGCGGCCTCGTCGAACGTGTCGAATCCGAGCGCGAGCACGGTCTGACCCCAGTCGATGGTCTCGGCGATGGAGGGCGCCTTCTTCAGTTCCATCGCCCGCAACGCGCGGACGATCCGGACCAACGATTCGGCGTGCCTCTCCGGGAGATCGGGCACCCGGGAGAGCACGATCTCCTTCTCCCGCTCGGCCGAGGGATAGTCCAGGTTGAGGTAGAGGCAGCGCCGCTTGAGCGCCTCGGACAGCTCCCGCGTCGCGTTGGAGGTCAGGATGACGAAGGGACGGCGGGTGGCGCTGATGGTACCGAGCTCCGGAATCGTCACCTGGAAGTCGGACAGCACCTCCAGCAGCAGGCCTTCCACCTCGACGTCGGCCTTGTCGGTCTCGTCGACGAGCAGCACCGTCGGCTGCTGGCGGCGGATCGCCGTCAGCAGCGGCCGGGAGAGCAGGAACTCCTCGCTGAAGATGTCGTCGTGGGCCTGCTGCCAACCCTCGGCGCCGCCGTCTCCCGATCCGGCCTGAATGCGCAGCAGTTGCTTCTTGTAGTTCCATTCGTACAGTGCGCGAGCTTCATCAAGCCCTTCGTAGCACTGCAGCCGAATGAGCTCGGCGCCAACCGCGGTCGCCAGCGCCTTCGCGAGCTCGGTTTTACCGACACCCGCGGGCCCCTCCACAAGCAGCGGTTTACGCAGCCGATCCGCGAGGAAGACCGTGGTGGCAATCGCCTCGTCCGCGAGGTATCCGGTCACGCGAAGCCGTTCCCGCACATCAGCGACGTCGGCGAAAGCGTGTTCCTGCAGCGACATGGCCACCTTCCGTCCGTCCCCGTGTCAGGCATCGCCACGTCCATACTGCCAGGCTGGCGCCGCAGACGAGTGACTACGCCTTGCGCGCCACCGTCCGCCGGGTGGATATCCACGGGCTGCTCATCGACCTGTTCGCCGCCGGTTCACCCGAGGATTCTCCCGAGGTGTTCGCCCAGGTGTTCGCCGGTTCAGTCGATCCGCTCGTAGGCGGGAAGAGTAAGGAACTCGACGAAGGTCTCGCCGAGCGCCGTCTCCTCGAACACCGCCGCCGCGTCCTTCCAGCGACCGTTGTCGAAGGCGGCGGCGCCGATGGAGAGCCGGATCTGGTCCAGCACCTCCGCCAGAGCGGTCCGGACCAGATCGGCCGTGACCGGACGGCCGTCGTCGAGCACGACCCCGGCGGCTATCCACTGGAAAATCTGACTACGGGAGATCTCAGCGGTGGCGGCGTCCTCCATCAGGTTGTCGATGCCGACCGCCCCGATCCCGCGCAGCCAGCTCTCCAGGTAGCGCACCCCGACGCTGATGTTCCCGCGGACCCCGGCCGCGGTGACGGAACCCGGAGTGTCGCGCACCGCCAGCAGGTCGCCGGCGCCGACCTTGACGTCGTCACGCAACCGGGTGAGCTGGTTCGGCTCGTCGCCGAGCACCGCATCGAAGACCTCGGTGCACACCGGCACCAGGTCAGGGTGCGCCACCCAGCTCCCGTCGAACCCGTCCGCGGACTCCCGCTCCTTGTCGGCGCGCACCTTCGCCAGGGCCGCGGCGTTGATCTCGGGGTCGCGCCGCGACGGGATGAACGCCGCCATCCCGCCGATCGCGTGCGCGCCGCGGCGATGACAGGTGGAGACCAGCAGCTCGGTGTAGGCGCGCAGAAACGGCACCGTCATCGTCACGCCGTTGCGGTCGGGCAGCAGGAACTCAGTCGGCCGGGACGCGAACGTCTTGATGGTGGAGAACATGTAGTCCCAGCGGCCAGCGTTGAGTCCGGCGGAATGCTCCCGCAGCTCGTAGAGGATCTCCTCCATCTCGAAGGCGGCGGGCAGCGTCTCGATGAGAACGGTCGCCCGGATGGTGCCGACGGGCAGGCCGAGCTCGGCCTGCGCCGCGGTGAACACGTCGTTCCACAGCCGGGCCTCGAGATGACTCTCCAGCTTCGGCAGGTAGAAGTACGGCGCCACGCCCGTAGCCCGCAGGGCGTGCGCGTTGCGGACCAGGTACATTCCGGCGTCGAAGAGCGCGGCGACGATCGGCTCCCCGTCGACGGTGACGTGCCGCTCCGGCAGGTGCCAGCCGCGCGGGCGCACCACGAGCGTCGCCGTGGACTCGTCGAGCTCGTAACGACGGCCGTCGGGCGAGGTGAAGGCGAGCGTGCCGGCGACGGCCTCACTCAGGTTGTGCTGTCCGACGACCATGTTCGACCAGGTCGGCACGTTGGCGTCCTCGAGGTCCGCCATGAAGACCCGGGCACCGCTGTTGAGCGCGTTGATGAGCATCTTGGCGTCGGTCGGGCCGGTGATCTCGGCCCGACGGTCGACCAGCCCCGGCGCCGGCGACGCGACCCGCCAGTTCCCGGCCCGGATGTCGGCGGTCTGCGGCAGGAAATCCAGGGTGGCCCCGGCTGCGATCGCGGCGCGGCGGGCGGCCCGGGCGGCGAGCAGTTCGGCACGCCGGCCGGCGAACGTGCGGTGCAACCCGGCGACGAAGGCCAGCGCGTTGTCGGAGAGCACCGCGTCGACCTGCTCCGCGGTGAGCCCCGGCACGGTCCGCACCGCGGACACCCCGTGCACCGTCACCCCGTGCACCGTCACCCCGTCCAACGAGCCCATACCTATTCCCTTCCCGGTTCCGTTGCGTCCCGGACGGCCCGATCCGGCGCGCCCGGTGACCCGGGCCTCAGGTGACCCGGGCCTCAGGTGACCAGATGCCCGTCGCCGACGCCGACCCACGTCGTCGAGGTCAGCTCGGGCAGCCCCATCGGGCCGCGGGCGTGCAGCTTCTGGGTCGAGATGCCGATCTCGGCGCCCATCCCGAACCGCTCCCCGTCGGTGAAACGGGTCGAGGCGTTCACCATGACGGCCGCGCTGTCGCAGGTCGTGATGAACCGCCGCGACGCCGGCAGGGACCGCGTGACGATCGCCTCGGTGTGCCCGCTGCCCCAGCGCCGGATGTGCGCGACCGCGTCGTCGAGGGAGTCGACGACGGCGACGGCCATATCCAACGACAGGTACTCGGCCGCCCAGTCGTCGTCGGTGGCGGGCAGCACCCGAGGATCGACGGCGCACACCGTCTCGTCGCCGTGCACGGTGACCCCGGCATCGTGCAGAGCGGCCAGCACCCGGGGCAGGAACTCCCCGGCCACGCCGGCGTGCACGAGCAGGGTCTCCGCCGAGTTGCACACCGAGACCCGCTGGGTCTTCGCGTTGACGGTGATCGCGAGCGCCTGGTCGAGGTCGGCCTCGGCGTCCACATACACGTGGCAGTTGCCGACCCCGGTCTCGATGACGGGCACCGTCGACTCCTCGACGACCGCCCGGATCAGACCCGCGCCACCCCGCGGGATGAGCACGTCGACGAGCCCGCGCAGCCGCATCAGGTGCTTGACCGCATCGTGGTCCATCCCGGGGACGAGCTGCACCGCGTCCGCCGGCAGGCCGCTCGCGACGGCGGCGCCGCGCAGCACCGCCACCAGCGCGGTGTTGGAACGTACCGCGGAGGCGCTCCCGCGCAGCAACGCGGCGTTGCCGCTCTTGAGACACAGGCCCGCGGCGTCCACCGTGACGTTCGGCCGGGCCTCATAGATGATCCCGACGACACCGAGGGGGACCCGGATCTGGCGCAGCTCCATCCCGTTCGGCAACACCCGGCCGCGCACGACCTCGCCGACCGGGTCCTCCAACGCCGCGACCTGACGCAGGCCGTCGGCCATGCCGGCGAGCCGGGCCGGGGTGAGGGTGAGCCGATCGACCATCGCCCCGGCGGTGCCCGCCGCCCGCGCGGCGGCGAGGTCCTCGGCGTTCGCGGCGAGAATCTCAGCGGAACGGGCGATCAACGCGTCGGCCATGGCGAGCAGCGCGCGGTCCTTCTCGGCGCGGCTGCGCGGCGCCAGCAGGGCCGCCGCCGCCTTGGCACGGACGGCGCTGCCTCGGACATCCTCCGCAGAGGTGCTCATCTCGGGTCCTCCGTTAGGCGGGCGCCGCGGCGCTGCCCGCCGCTACGAGGCTACCGGTGGCTCGGCGGTCGTGCCGTTCATCGCTCCTCACCCGCATCCGTCACCTACACCCGCATCCGTCACCTGCTCATCCCTGCATCCGCGACCTACTCATCTCCTTATCCCGTTATCCAGATCCGCGATCCGCCAGGTCCGCGACAGGCAGGGACCCGGAACGGTGATAACCGGAACAGCCAGAAAGGCGCGCAGTTCGGACCCCCATGACGATCATCTCGACGGGATTGCCTACCGTGCTCGCATGCGTGCGCTGCACACGTCCGACTGGCATCTCGGGCGTGGCCTGTACGGTCACGACCTGATGCCGGCCCAGGCGGCCTTCGTCGATCATCTCGTCGACGTCGTCCGTTCCGAGGGCGTTGACGTCGTGCTCATCGCCGGCGACGTGCACGATCGGGCGATCCCGCCGGTGGGCGCGCTGGAGCTCTTCGACGAGGCGCTCTCCCGACTGCGCGATGCCGGCGCCCGGGTCGTGGTGATCAGTGGCAACCACGACGCGGCCCGCCGGCTCGGCGACAAGGCCGGCCTGCTCGACCCCCGCGTCCGCATCCGGACGGATCCGGCCGCGGTCGGGGATCCGGTCGTCGTCGAGGATCCCGCCGGGGCGGTCCGGGTGTACGCGATCCCCTACCTGGAGCCGTCGGCGGCGAACTCCCAGCTTCCCGAACCGGCGCAGGCGCCATCTGGCTCGGACGTCCCGGCCGCCGGGATCCCCGCCGCGACGATGCACCGGGCGATGCACGCGGTGCGGGCCGACCTCGCACGGTATCCGGATGCCCGGTCCGTCGTGGTGGCGCACGCCTGGGTCACCGGCGGGGCGGCGAGCGAGAGCGAACGCGACATCAGCGTCGGCGGGGTGGGCAATGTGCCGGCCCGGTTGTTCGAGGGGATCACCTATACCGCGCTCGGCCATCTGCACCGGCCACAGGCGATCGCCCCGTCCGTCCGCTACAGCGGATCGCCACTGGCCTACTCCTTCTCGGAGTCCGGCGACGCGAAAGCGTCGCTGCTCGTCGAGATCGGTCCGACCGGGCTGGGGAACGTGACCCGCATCGGCGTTCCCGCCCGGCGGCGGATGACCCTGCTGCGCGGCAGTCTTGCCGACCTCCTCACCGACCCCGCCCATGCCCCGCACGAGGCCGACTTCGTCTCCGCCGTGCTGACCGACCCCGTCCGCCCCATGGACGCCATGGCCCGGTTGCAGCACCGGTTCCCCTTCGCCCTACGGCTCGCGCACGAACCGGAGACGGAACCAGACGAGATACTCAGCTTCGGCCGGCGGACCCGGGGACGCTCGGAGCTGGAGATCGCCGAGGCCTTCGTCGCCCATGTACGCAGCGCTCCCTCGGCTCGGGAACGTGCTCTGCTCGCCGAAGCCCTCGGCGCCGCCCGCCGGGCCGAGGAGGAAGTCGCCTGATGCGTCCCCACCACCTGACCCTGGCGGCGTTCGGCGCCTTCCCCGGCACCGTCGAGATCGATTTCGACGTCCTCGGCAGCGGCGGCCTGCTCCTGCTCTGCGGGGAGACCGGGGGCGGCAAGACGACGCTGCTCGACGCGGTCGGGTTCGCGCTGTTCGGCCGGGTACCGGGGATGCGCGGGGAGGTCTCCGGGCCGCCGGACCTGCGCTCGCACCACGCCGCGGCATCCCTACGGCCGGAGGTGACGCTGGAGTTCACTGTGGCGGCGGGACGTTTCCGGATCACCCGCGGCCCCGCCTGGGACAAGCCGAAACGCGGCGGCGGGACGACCCGCGCCCATCCGACGGCGCGGCTGGAACGGTTCGACGGCGCCGGCGGCTGGGAGACGGTCGCCACCCGCATGGAGGACGTCGGCCATGAGATCGACCTGCTCGTCGGCATGAGCGACAAGCAGTTCTTCCAGGTCATCATGCTCCCGCAGGGACGCTTCGCCGACTTCCTCCAAGCCGACCACGGTGCGCGCGAGAAGCTCCTGAAGCGGCTGTTCCACGTCAACCGCTTCGAATACGCCGAGCAGTGGCTGCTGGACCAGGCAAAGATCGCCGCCGAACGGCTGGCGCTGGCCCGCGCCGAGCTCGACCGGGTGACCGCCCGGGTCTCGCAGGTGGCGGCCGTCGACGAGCCGGAGGATCCGACGGCTGACGCCGGCTGGGCCTCGGACCTCGCCAGGACCGCCGCGGCGGCGGCCATCTCGGCCGACGAGGCGGCCGGCGCGGCGGCAGCGCGGCGCACCGCGGCCGAGGAGGCCTTGGACCAGGCACGCGACCTCGCCCGACGCGTCGGGCAGCGCCGGGTACTGGCCGCCCGGCAGGAGGAGCTCGCGGCACAGGCGCCCCGGATCGAGCTGCTCGCCACCGAGCTGGACGCGGCCCGCCGGGCCGCCGTCGTCGCACCCGCCCTGGGCGAGGTCCACCGCCGCGCCGCCGAGGTCCACCGGGCCGAGGCCGCCGAACGCGACGCCCGGGACCGGCTCGGACGCCATCCATCCGGGCTCCTTCCCGGGGAACCCGCCCCCTCGGGACCGCTGCCCGAGGAGGGCACCGGGAGGCCTGCCGAGGCACCTGCCGAAGCACCTGCCGAGGAACTCGCCCGCCTGGCCCGCCTCGCCCACACCGAGACCGGGCGACTGGGAACGTTGGCCGACACCCTCGCCGCCGCCGAGCGGGACGCCGAGGAGGCCGCCGGGGCCGACCAGGATACGGCCGCCTACACCCGGTCCGCCGCCGAACTCGCCGAGGCGATCAGCGTCACGCTGCCCCGCGCCCGCGTCGCGGCCGAGGCCCGGGTGGAGGTCGCCCGGCGGGCCGGCGCCGCTCTGCCCGGCCTGGTCGAACGGGCCCGGTGGGCCAAGGAGCTGGCCTCCGCCGTCCGGGAGGGGCGGCAGGTGCGGACCGTGGCCGACGAGGCCGAACGAGACGCATCCGCGGCCCGGACCCACGCATCCGACCTCCGGCAGCAGCGATTCGACGCCATCACCGCCGAACTCGCCGCCGCGCTTGTCCATGACACGCCCTGTCCGGTCTGCGGGGCCCTGGAGCATCCCGACCCGGCCGAGACCCGGGCCGACCATGTGAGCAAGGACGCCGAGACCGCGGCCGGGCAGGAGGCGGACCGGCTCGCCGACGCCGCGACGAGGGCGAGCCGGGCGGTGGCCCACTGGGAGTCCCGGGTCCGGGCGCTGCACGCCGACCTGGTCGGCCCAACGGACCCGGACCACAGCGCGAACCCGGACCACAGCGCGAACCCGGACCACAGCGCGAACCCGGACGACCGCGTCGAGGCGGCCTTCGCCGAGATCCGCGCGCTTCCGGTCGCGACGCTGCTGGGCGGCTCCGGGGCGCCGGTCGCGGATCGGCTCGATGAACTCGCCGCCGTGCTGACCCACGCGGTCCGCGCCCGGACCCGGACGGCGAAGAAGCTCGCCGCGGCGGAGGCCGCGTTGCGCGAGGTCCACGAGAACGAGAAGGAGACCGCGGCCCGCCATTCCGCCGCACGGACCGCGGCGCAGGCGGCCCGGGAACGCGCGGCGGACGCCCGGGACCGCGCCGCCCGACGGCTCGCCGGCGTTCCGGCGGAGCTATGCGACCCCGACGCCCTGGCCGCGCGCCGCCGTGCCGTCACCGCCCTCGCCGCCGATCACGAGGCCGCGCAGGCCGCGGCCCTGGCTGCCGAGCAGGCCCGGGCCGAACACATCCGCGCCGGGACGGCCGCCCTCGACCAGGCGCGGCAGGCGGGGTTCTCCGACCTGGACGACGCCGCCGAGGCCGTGCGGGACTCCGACTGGATGCGCCGCGCCGCGGACGAGGCCCGGGCCCATCGGGACGAGCTCGTCGCCGTCGGGGCCAGGCTGGCGGGCGAGGATCTCGCCGTCGATCCGGACACCGAGGTCCCGCTGGCCGACCACGAGACGGCCGTGACCGACGCCCGCGAGGTCCACGAGAGCGCGCTCGCCACGGCCGCACGCGCCCGGGAACGGGCCGAACGGCTGGCCTCGCTGGTCACGGAGTTCACCGAGAAGCTCACTACCCTGGATCCGCTGCGGGAGGCGGCGGACGAGCTGCGGGGCCTCGCCGATCTGGCCGCCGGGCGGGGTGCCAACACCGAGCGCATGCCGCTGTCCAGCTTCGTGCTGGCGGCCCGGTTGGAAGAGGTGGCCGCCGCCGCCAGCCATCGGCTCGCGGCGATGAGCAGCGGTCGGTTCACCCTGGTGCACGACGCGGGGGAAAGCCGCGACAAGCGTCGGCGCGCCGGCCTCGGGCTGCTGGTCGACGACGCCTGGACCGGCCGGCGGCGCGACACCGCCACCCTGTCCGGCGGGGAGACCTTCCAGGCGGCGCTGTCACTGGCCCTCGGGCTCGCCGACGTCGTGACGGCCGAGGCGGGAGGCCGGCGGATGGACGCGCTGTTCATCGACGAGGGTTTCGGCACGCTCGACCCGGACAGCCTCGACGAGGTGATGACCGTTCTCGACGAACTGCGTTCCGGCGGCCGGCTCGTCGGCGTCGTCAGCCATGTCACCGAGCTGCGCCAGCGCATCCCGAACCAAATCCGGGTCGTCAAAGGGGTCGGCGGCAGCCGGGTCGAGACCACGTCCTGACCCGGACGCACCACTGACCCGGGCACACCACTACTCGGCTGGCCTAGCCGGGAAAACCGCCCCCAGGCCAGGACCCGGGATCGGAAATGGCCGCCACCGGATTCCGGTGGCGGCCATTTCGGCATTGCCGAGCGGACCAGGGATCAGATCATTTCATCGAGTCTTCAACGGAGATGTCCGGTTACGAGAACAAGTTTATGGTGACCGACTTTCCACTGAACGGTCTCTGGAGGGGGAAGGTACGGCTGTAGTTGTCAGAGCTGTCGGAACACTGGACGCTGAAGGTGGCGCTCGTGCCGGCCACCGGAACCTGCTGGAGGCTCAGGCTGTAGAAGCCGCCGGCGCCGACGCCGGACGAGTCGAACTCGCCGGCCGTCGTGCGGACCGCCACGCCCGCCGCGGCGCTGGCCGGGCACCTGGCGACGCCGCCGATCAAGACATTCGAACTGTTCAAATCCGCGCTCGCGGGAAGGGCCGATGCCAGCGTCAGCGCGCCGGCGGCTCCGGCCGAGGCGAGGAGACCCACGGTCCTACGCATTCTCATGACGAAATAACCTCTCTCAACAGATTCGACCTCTTGCCCGCCGAGGGAAGGTTACCCGACTCCGGAAGCGCTATTCGCCGCCGTCGCTATTTTTTGCGCCGAGACCCCTTCAGTTTTATCGGCGGCTTTCCGGGTAGCCGGGGTGAAATGCCGGGAAAGAACTGTTGACGGGCTCTCTCGAATTCCGGGCCACGAGGCGCGATAGACGCCGGTTTCCACTGGAATATCGTCGTCAAAGCCATCCCCAATCCGATATGTCTAATTATATGGATAGCTATCTGGACGGTCTTGTCCCGGGCCGGCGCGCCTGGCTGTCACCTCAGCCCGGGTCGGGTGAGTAGCCGGCCGGGTCAGCGGGCCGGCAGCAGCAGCACGAGGTCGTCGCGGTGGACGATCTCACGTTCGTACGACGGTCCGAGTTCCATGGCGAGGTCGGCCGTCGAACGCCCGAGCATCACGGGCAGCTCCGCCGCGTCGAAGGCGACGAGCCCCCGCGCCACGGACCGCCCGTCGGGGTCGACCAGGTCCACCGGGTCCCCCGCGGCGAAGTCCCCCTCCACGCCGGTTATCCCGGCGGGCAGCAGCGACGCCCGCCGCCGTACCACCGCGGCCACCGCCCCGGAGTCCAAGTGCAGCCGGCCCTCGGGTGCGGTCGCGTGCGCCAGCCAGAGCAGGCGGGAGGCCCGACGCGACCCGGTGGGGTGGAAGACGGTGCCGACCTCCTCCCCCCGCAGCACCGGTGCGGCGTTCGCGGCCGAGGTGATGATCGCCGTGACGCCGCCGGAAGCCGCCATCCGGGCCGCCTCGATCTTGGTAGCCATCCCGCCGACCCCGACACCGGCGGTGCCCGTGCCCCGGGCGGTCAGCCCGTCCAGGTCGGTATCCGAACGCACCTCGCGCACCATGGTCGCCGGGCCCAGCCTGGGGTTGGCGTCGTACAGGCCGTCCACGTCGGACAGAAGCACCAGCAGATCCGCCGACACGAGATGGGCGACAATCGCGGCGAGCCGGTCGTTGTCGCCGACCCGGATCTCCTGGGTGGCCACCGCGTCGTTCTCGTTGATGATCGGGATGACGTCGAGCTCAAGCAGCCGGTCGAGCGCGGTCCGGGCGTTACGGTAGTGGGTGCGGCGGATCACATCGGTCGCCGTCAGCAGCACCTGGCCGACCTGGTGACCGGCCCGTCCGAACGCCGCCGCGTAGCTGTGTACGAGCGAGCTCTGGCCGACGCTCGCCGCCGCCTGCTGGGTGGCGAGGTCACGCGGCCGCCGGGCCAGGCCGAGCGGGGCGAGACCCGCGGCGATGGCCCCGGAGGACACCAGCACCAGTTGTTGTCCGGCCCGGGGCAGCACCGCGGCCACCAGCGCCTCAAGCCGGTCGACGTCCAGACCGCCGGCGGCCGTCGTCAGCGAGGACGAACCGACCTTGACGACGACCCGGCGCGCGTCGGTCACGAACGGACGCACGCCTTCATCCTTCTTCTTCTCCTCGACCCGCCGGTTCTCCTCGTACCGCCGGGTCGACGACGGCGGCGGCGCGGCGAGCCATCCGTTCGGCCCGGGTCAACCGCACCGAGGCCCGCAACCGGTCGTCGGTCCCGCGCGGTCCGAGGGACACCGAGGAACCCGTGTCCCCACCTCGGCCGGGTGACGGTGCCGCACCGGAGGCCGCGGTGCCGGCCGGCCCGCGGCCACCCGGACCGGTCTCGGCGAGCCCGTCGCCACCCGGATGATCATCAACACCCAGCCCACCGTTCCCCAGCCCGCCGCCGCTCAGCGTCGGCTCCCAGTCGAACGTGACCTCGCCGATGGTCACCTCCGCTCCCGCGGTGGCGCCGAGGCGAGCGAGCTCCTTCTCCACGCCGAGGCGGGCGAGCCGGTCGGCGAGAAAGCCGATCGCCTCGTCGTTGGTGAAGTCGGTCTGCCGCACCCAGCGCTCGGGCTTCGACCCGGTGATCAGGAAACCGTCGCCGAGGGGGCGCACCGTGAAGTCGGGCTCGTTCACCGCGCGGGGACGCAGCACGATGCGGGTCGCCGCCCGGGCCGGCGCGGCCGCCCGGTGCTGGGCGACGAGGTCGGCCAAGGCCAGGGACAGCGCGTGCACGCCACGTCGGGTCGCGGTACTCACCGCGAAGACCGCGAGGTCACGGGCTCGCAGCTCGGGAGCGACGAGCTCCGCGAGCTCCGCGGCGTCCGGAACGTCGATCTTGTTGAGGACGACCAGCCGGGGACGGTCGGACAGATCGGCGGAGTAGGCGGCGAGCTCGGCCTCGATGACGTCGAGGTCGGTCATCGGATCACGACCCGGTTCCAGGGTGGCGCAGTCCAGCACATGCACGATCACCGAGCAGCGTTCGATGTGCCGGAGGAACTCCAAGCCCAGCCCGCGTCCCTCGCTGGCGCCCGGAATCAGGCCGGGGACGTCCGCGACCGTGTAAGGAGGACGATCACCCGCCTGCGCCACGCCGAGATTGGGCACCAGCGTCGTGAAGGGATAGTCGGCGATCTTCGGCTTGGCCGCGCTGAGCACCGACACCAGGGAGGACTTGCCGGCGCTGGGAAAACCGACGAGCGCGACGTCGGCCACGGTCTTGAGTTCCAGCACGGCGTCGAGCTGCTCGCCGGGCTCGCCGAGTTCGGCGAACCCGGGGGCCTTGCGGCGGGCCGACGCGAGCGCCGCGTTGCCCCGCCCCCCACGGCCGCCGCGGGCCAGTACGAACGCGCTGCCCGGTCCGACCAGGTCGATGATCTGCTCGCCGTCCTCTGTCAGCACGACGGTTCCGTCCGGCACCGGGAGGACGAGGTCCGCACCGTCCGCTCCGTGCCGGTTCGACCCCTGGCCGGGGCGTCCCCGAGAGGCGCGCTGATGCGGATGGAAGTGGAAGTCGAGCAGGGTGGTCACGCTCGGGTCCACCACGAGGCGGACGTCACCACCCCGGCCGCCGTCACCGCCGTCCGGCCCGCCCAGCGGCTTGAACTTCTCCCGGTGGATGGAGGCACAGCCGTGACCGCCGTCCCCGGCCGTCGCGTGCAGCACCACCCGGTCGACGAACGTCGGCATCACCGCCTCCTCTCTACATCCCTCCCCGCGAGAGAGGCGCCAAAGCCGCGCAACCACGCCCGGAAGGGCGGTGGTACGCGCGGCTGCTGGCTCACCAGTGATCGCCGATGATCGCCATCTGACGGCAACCAAGGCCACGCCGTCGAACCGACGGCGTGGCCTTGACGATCAGATTAAGCGGGTACCGCCGCCTCGGCCACCACGTTCACGACCCGACGGCCCCGCCGATGGCCGAACCGCACGTGCCCGGGCGAGAGCGCGAACAGCGTGTCGTCCTTGCCGCGCCCGACCAGATCACCCGGGTGGAAATGGGTCCCGCGCTGACGGACGATGATCTCGCCGGCCTTCACGTACTGGCCGCCGAAGCGCTTCACGCCCAGCCGCTGCGCGTTCGAATCCCGCCCGTTGCGCGAGGAACTCGCGCCCTTCTTGTGCGCCATCCCGCTCAGGCCTTCCCGGTCTCGATGCCAGTCACCTTGAGACGCGTCAGCTTCTGGCGGTGACCCTGGCGCTTGTGGTAGCCGGTCTTGTTCTTGAACTTGTGGATCCGGATCTTCGGACCCTTGACGACGCCGACGACCTCGGCGGTGACCGCGACGGACGCGAGAGCGTCGGCGTCGTGGGTGACCGACTCGCCATCGACGAGCAGGAGCGCCGGAAGGTTCACGGCCGCGCCCGGCTCTCCGGAAAGGAGCTCGACGTCGACGACATCGCCGACGGCGACCCTGTGCTGCTTGCCGCCGCTGGCAACGACCGCGTACACCAGATCTCCCTGCTGTTGTTATGCCGCTGTGACCGCACGGAACCCGAAACGGCGTTCCCCGCGGAGCTTTGGGTGCGCATGGGCCGCGATCGACCGGAACGCGGACGATCAGCGGTCATCCAGCGAGCATTGCCCGCTAGCGAGCATCGCCCCATCCGGATGAGCATGCGGACTCCACCTTACAGGTCATCGGGAGCGGAGCGAAGGAGCGCCCGCCGCATACCGCGCATTCCGTCCCGCGCATCCCCCGCACGGCGGTCGCGTGTCCCGCACCCGACGGGCCCGCCGGGCGGATCTCATCGCGGGTCCTCGCCCCGCTCGTCCGGGTCATATCCAGGGATGACCCGGACGGGCCATGGTGTAGGCCACTGAGGAGAGAGAAGCATGGATCGTCCACATGGCGGAGTTCCACGATGGATCGTGAGGCTTCGGCGCCGGGAATGAGATCGCGTCGGGGGTGACGAGGATGTACTGGCAGCTGGTGATCTGGGCCGCGGGAGCCGGTACCGCCGTCGCTCTGGCTGTCGTCTGCCGCCCGGCGGCCACCGCCGCCCGTCGTTACGGCTCGGTTCCCGGCACGGTCCCCGCCGCGACGGGCGCGCTGACCGTGCTGGTCGTCGTCGGTCTCACCCTCACGGCCTTCGCCGGCCTACCGCCCTGGGCAGGCGCCTGTTGGACGCTGGGCACCGCGGCCACGGCCGGATGGATCGCGCTGCGCCGGCGGGGTCCATCCGCGTGGGGATTGCCCGATTCCGGGATGAAGGGCCGGCCGTCCGGTGGTCTCGAGGCGGGAGAGGCGGGAGAGGCGGGAGACCCGGGAGAGGCGGCCGATCCCGCCTACGCGGCCGATGAGCCGGTCCTACGCGGTCGGATGATCCCGAACCTCGCCGATCAGGACGATCTGGTGCAGTCGCTGACCATCGCCTCCTATGCCCTGCAGATGGGCGATCCAGGACGGGCCCGTCAGGCGATCGAGGTAGCCTTGTCCCGTTCCCGGGCCACCCTCGACCTGCTACTGCGGGAGAATGCCGGCCGCGGGCTCGTGCGCCCGGGCCCGGCCGCCGGGCCGAGTCGGGCCGGGCCGACCGCCGCCTGAACGGCCGGTCCGGCTCTCCGCCAAGCCTCGATCAGCTGGGGGCGCCCACGACGAGCATCCCACGCCGGACGCCGCGGGGTCCTTCCGCTCCAGAGACAAGCTGACGGACCAGCGGCACCGGATCTCTGGCGGGTCAGGCGCTCGGGGGTTCCGCCGAGGGCACGGACTCCAGCGACTCGGCCGGCTTGGACACCGGCCGGGAGGCCCGCCGTCGTCGGCCCCGGGCCGGTTTGCCCACAGTGGACAAGGCGTTGTCCGCGGTCGCGAGGCTGTCGGGATCATCGGAGTTGGCGTACACCGGCGGCAGGGCCTCCTCGAGGCCGCCCGCGCCGGAGCCACCGCCAGCGGGCACATGCCCGTTCGACCCGGCTGGGGAACCGGCTGCCCCGAGTCCCGGGGCGGCGGCAGCTGCGGCCCCGCCCGCCGGCCCCGCCGCACTGTCGGCCGCATGCGCGGGCTCGGGCGCGGGCACCGTATCCGCGGCGGTGACGCCCGCGGTGGCTATCGCACCCTCGCCGGCCGTCACGGCGACGTTCTCCGCGGCGTCGGGCGTCGATGATGCGGCGGATCCGATGGGTTCGCCAGGTCCGCCGGACGCCTCGGATTCGGATGCGGACGTAGGCTCGGCCGACGCGGCGGCGATGATCGCGGGGCCGTCGACGGCACTCGTGGACACGGCACTCGCGGACACGGCACTCGCGGACGAGGAGCGGACCCGACGACCGGACCCGGACCCCTCCGCCGGCGCGGGCACCGCCACCGGAGTCGGCTGACCGGCACCGGACACAATGGTCCCGCTCGGCACGCCGGCTGCGGCGTGTGCACCGCTGCCGCCGTCGAGGTGGATGACCACCCCGCGGCCGTTGCAGTGCACGCACGGCTCGCTGTACGCCTCCAGCAGGCCCTGCCCCACCCGCTTGCGGGTCATCTGGACCAGCCCGAGGCTGGTCACCTCGGCGACCTGGTGCCGGGTACGGTCCCGGCCAAGGCACTCGGTGAGCCGGCGCAGGACCAGTTCTCGGTTGCTCTCCAGAACCATGTCGATGAAGTCGATGACAATGATGCCACCGATATCCCGCAGCCGCAGCTGACGGACGATCTCCTCGGCGGCTTCCAGGTTGTTCTTGGTGACCGTCTCCTCGAGGTTGCCGCCCTTGCCGGTGAACTTGCCCGTGTTGACGTCGATGACCGTCATCGCCTCGGTCCGGTCGATGACGAGCGATCCACCCGAGGGCAGCCAGACCTTGCGGTCGAGGGCCTTGGCGAGCTGCTCGTCTACCCGGTACTCGGCGAAGACGTCACCGGTTCCGGTGTAGCGGCGGATCCGCGACCGCAGGTCGGGAGCCACTGTGTCGATGTACTCCTCGATCGTGATGGCCTCACCCGAGCCCTGGACGACCAGCTCGGTGAAGTCCTCGTTGAAGATGTCCCGGATCACCCGGACGACCAGGTCCGGCTCGCCGTAGAGCAGCGAGGGCGCCGACGCCTTCTTCGCCTTGCGCTCGATGTCCTCCCATTGGGCGGCGAGCCGCTCGATGTCGCGTTCCAGCTCGGCCTCGCTGGCACCCTCGGCTGCGGTGCGCACGATGACCCCACCGTCCTCGGGCGTGATTTTCTTCAGGATGCTCTTGAGCCGAGCTCGTTCGGTGTCCGGCAACTTGCGGCTGATCCCGGCGTTCTGTCCGTCCGGGACGAACACCAGGTACCGCCCCGGCAGACTGATCTGGCTGGTGAGCCGCGCGCCCTTGTGCCCGATCGGATCCTTGGACACCTGGACCAGGACCGACTGACCGGACTTGAGCACCTGCTCGATCTTGCGAGGCCGACCGTCCAGCCCGGATGCGTCGTAGTTGACCTCGCCGGCGTAGAGGACGGCATTGCGTCCCTTACCGATGTCGACGAAGGCCGCCTCCATGCTGGCCAGCACGTTCTGTACTCGGCCGAGGTAGACGTTGCCCGCATAGGACGACGAGCTCGCCCGGGTCACGAAGTGCTCGACGAGTACCCCGTCCTCCAGCACGGCGATCTGGGTGCGCTCCCCCGCGTGGCGGACGACCATCCGGCGTTCGACCGACTCCCGCCGGGCCAGGAACTCCGCCTCGGTGACGATCGGTGGCCGACGCCGACCACTGTCGCGGCCCTCCCGGCGCCGCTGACGCTTGGCCTCCAGACGGGTGGACCCGCTCAGCCCCCGGACCAGGTCCTCGTCCTTGCGGGTCTCCCGGACGTGGACGACCGTGTTCGGCGGGTCGTCGGCGAGCGCCGGCTCGTCGCCGCCGGCGCGACGGCGCCGCCGCCGCCGACGGCGGGCCCCTCCCAGCCGGTCGTCCTCGTCCTCACCGTCACGCTCGGCACTTTCCTCCGCCGCGCCGGGGGTCGTCTCGGCGCCCTCATCCGACGCGACGGCGGGCACCGACCCGGTTCCCTGCCCGGCCACGGACGAGCCGTCCACACCGTCCGTGTCCTGTGCCACACCCTCGCGACCCGTGTCGTCCGCGGCCGCGGCGCCGTCCTCCGGGCCGGACTCCACGCCGTCCTCGTCGCCCCGGGCCCGACCACGACCACGGCGACCACGGCGCCGACGGCGGGTGGAGGCCGAGCCGCCCCCATCCGGGTCGTCGTCGAATTCGCTGTCCTCCTCGCCGCCCGTGAGGTCGCCCATCGTGTCGGGATCGGTCGTGTCGGGATCGGTGGCCACGTCCGCCTCGTCCCGGGGGTGAGCCGGTGCCTCGGCATGCCGCCGCTCGGCGGACGGGAACGCCGTGCCCGCCACGGCATCCACCGCGGTGGCGGCGGATCCGAGTTCGGCGGCACGCCGCCAGCGAGCCTCCACGACCGCCGGTTCGGGAGCCTGGAAGGTCACCATGGCGGCCGGTCGCCGGAGCACGGGACGGATCATCGTCTCGACGACCGGCTCGTTATGGATCCCGGCCCAGGTCGGAGCGGTCGCCCGCCTGGCCCTTGTCGCCGCGCTCCGGGTGCTGCCGGCCTCGGGCTCGGCAGAGCTCGGCTCGGCAGAGCTCGGCTCGGCAGATCTCGACTCAGCGGTCGACTCCCGGGCCGCCGGCTCGGCGACGCCGGGCTCGTCGGTCCCGGGCTGCGCGGACTCCGGTTCCGTGGGCCCAGGCGTGTCCGTAGGCCCGGATGTGTCCGTAGGCCCGGGCGTGTCGGGAGCCGACGCCACGGCGGCGGTCGAACCCGCGGGTACACCGACGGACCCGGTCGCACCGACATCCGGCATCGCCGGACCGAGGATGGTCGCATCGCCAGGCCCGGCGGCGACCGGCCCGGCTGCCGCGGTGCCGGACCCGGCCGGGTCCGGCACCGCGGCAGCGGGCGTCATCAGTCCGGAGATGGCACGACGGGCCCTGGTCCGTTTCGGCTTCGCAGCGACGTCCGGCGATACGACGTCCCGCGGCGCGTCCTCGGTGGGAGGGGCGTCCTCGGCGGGAGGGGCGTCCTCGGCGGGAGGGGCAACCGGCACCTCGGTCACCTCACGCACCGCGCGGCGGCTGCGTGCCGCCCGGGTGCGCCGCGCCGGCACCGGTTCGGTGGCCTCCACCGTGTCGTCCCGGGCCGTGTCGTCCCGGGCCGGGACGACAGTGACGGATTCGACGGTGGCGGGTTTATCGACCGGACCTGGTTCGCCGACCGGGGTGGTCGAGGGAGCGTCGGCTTCGGTGGTATCCGCCGGTTCCATCCTGGCCCTGGCGGAGCCGCGGGTCATCCGGGCGCGGGTGGTCGAACCGGCGTCCCGGCGACGGCGCCGGCCCTCGGCCGGCGCCGAGGGTGCGTCGCCGGAGGTCTCGTCTCGAAGGGGCACGCCCGGGACCTGTGCGACGGCCGGGTCGTCCGGAACCGGATTCCCGGCTGGCGCCACATCGGTCACGTTCGGCCCGGCGGTGGCATGGTCGTCGGCGGGTGGGCCTGCCGCTCGTCCCGCGGCCCTGCGCCTACGCGCCGCCGGTCGGGTGGGCTCGGATTCAGTCTGGATGGTCAGATCGTCGTCGGGCACGGGTTAAGAAGCCTCTCGGGCTCCCGGGCGCGCTGCTCATGCAGTCGCGACCGCGCAGAAGCCACTGTCTCGGTCCGGCGCGGGTACCGCCGGGGAATCCTGCGACGCCCTGCAACACGCTGAGGTTCAACCCACCAGCCGGCCAGCGCCGTTGCGGTCCTGCGCCAGCGGGTCCGCCACAGTGCCGTCCTCACACAGTCGGCCCTGTTCGAGCCGGGTGGACTCGGGCGGCGCCGACGAGCGCAGGCCGGCTACCACGCCTAGGGCGGTCAGCACGTCGTCTGGTCGTACAGCGGGCGTCGTGTGCCGCACGACCATCTCCAGTATCGCACACGTGTCGTTCTCTGCGCGGCAAACGGCGGAGACCACTGCCGCGCGCACATCGAACCGTCGCCTGCCGTCCTTCGTCGCCCGCTCAACTTCGACCACGTCGCGGCGCAACAGCTCCCGCACGGCGGCGGAGACCTCCGGACCGGAGGCACCCGGCAACCGTACCGACCACCGCGAGGCGTCGATCCGCTCGGCGAGGCTGCCGCCTTCCGCCCGGTGGCACGCGAGCACGTCCAGCCCCGGCGGAAGAACGGCGTCCAGGCCGACCCGCAGCGCCTCCGGATCGACCGAGGCTGCCAGGGCCAGCTCGACGTATTCGGCCTCACTGGCCGCCCCGGTCGGCGCGGCACCCAGCCACGAGATCCGCGGATGCGGACTGAATCCCGCCGAATAGGCCATCGGGACCCCGGCGCGGCGCAATGCGCGCTCGAACGTTCGCGCCACGTCCCGATGTGAGAGGAATCTCAGCCGGCCCCGCTTCGCGAAACGAAGTCGCACCCGTTCGACCACCGGCGGAGGCGGCGGCCCCTCAGGTCGCCGCGCCACTGCCCACCGGAGCCGGGGCGAGCCGCGGCGTGGTCGCGGGATCGGGTTGAATGGCCGGCTGCGGTCGCTCGGCCTGCCCGGACCCGGGGCCCTGGAGGTTCGACACCGCAAGCACGGGGAGCAGCCGACGTCCGGTCGGGCCGATCTGGGTGTCGGTGCCCATCGTTGGACAGACCCCGCAGTCGTAGCAGGGTGTCCAGCGACAGTCATCGAGCTCATTCCCGCTCAGCGCATCCTGCCAATCAGCCCACAGCCAGTCCCGGTCGAGGCCCGCGTCGAGGTGATCCCAGGCCAGCACCTCGCGTTCGTCACGCTCGCGGGTGGTGAACCAGTCCAGCGACACCCCCAGCGGTTCGAGCTCCGCCGCGCACGCGGACTCCCAGCGTTCGAACGAGAAGTACTCGTTCCAGCCGTCGAAGCGGCCGCCGTCTCGCCAGACCCGTTCGATCACCGCAGCCACCCGGCGGTCACCGCGGGCCAGCAGGCCCTCGATGATGCCAGGCCGACCGTCGTGGTAACGGAAACCGATCGCCCGACCCACCTCACGATCGGCGCGCACGGCATCACGGAGCAGCTTCAGCCGGGCGTCGGTCACCTCGTGCGGCGCCTGCCCCACCCACTGAAACGGGGTGTGCGGCTTGGGCACGAACCCGCCGATCGACACGGTGCAGCGGATGTCGCGCTGCCCGCTGACCCGCCGACCGGCCCGGATGACCTCCCTGGCGAGGTCGGCGATCTCCAGCACGTCTTCGTCGGTCTCGGTCGGCAGGCCGCACATGAAATAGAGCTTCACCTGCCGCCAGCCGTGAGCGTAAGCGGTGCTAACGGTGCGGACCAGGTCCTCGGCACTGACCATCTTGTTGATGACCCGACGCAGCCGCTCGGAGCCGCCCTCGGGGGCGAAGGTCAGCCCGCTACGCCGGCCGTTACGGGAGAATTCGTTCGCGAGCGTGACGTTGAAGGCGTCCACCCGAGTGGACGGCAGACTCAACGAGACGTTGGCGCCCTCGTACCGGTCGGCGAGACCGGTGGCGATCTCGCCGATCTCGGTGTGGTCCGCGCTCGACAACGACAGCAGGCCGACCTCGGAGAAGCCCGTCGCGCGCAGCCCCGCGTCGACCATCGCACCGATGGTGGCGATGTTGCGCTCACGCACCGGACGGGTGATCATCCCGGCCTGGCAGAACCGGCAGCCCCGGGTGCAGCCGCGGAAGATCTCCACGCTCATCCGCTCGTGCACCGTCTCGGCGAGCGGGACCAGCGGAGCCTTCGGATACGGCCAGGAGTCGAGATCGGACAGCGTGTGCTTGCTCGGCCGGGCCGGCACGTCGTCCCGGTTGCGGGTGACCGACCGGATACGGCCGTCGGGCCGGTAGGAGACGTCGTAGAACGCCGGCACGTACACCAGGCGCCGGCAGGCCAGCCGGTGCAACAGCTCGCCCCGGCCACCGGGACTCCCGGCCGCCTTCCAGGCGCGAACCACGTCGGTGATGCCCAGCACGGCCTGCTCGCCGTCGCCGAGCACGACGGCGTCGACGAACGTGGCGATCGGCTCGGGATTGAAGGCGGCATGCCCCCCCGCGACGACCAGCGGATCGGCGTCGGTGCGCTCGGCCGCGTGCAACGAGATCCCGGCAAGATCGAGTGCCGTCAGCAGGTTGGTATACCCGAGTTCGGTGGCGAAGCTGACGCCCAACAGGTCGAAATCGCCCACCGCGCGGTGGGCGTCCACCGTGAACTGCGGCAGCCCGTGCTCGCGCAGCAACGCTTCCAGGTCCGGCCACACCGAGTAGGTGCGCTCGGCGAGCACATCCGGCTGCTCGTTGAGGATCTCGTACAGAATCTGTAGTCCCTGGTTGGGCAGGCCGATCTCGTAGGCGTCCGGATACATCAGGCACCAGCGGACGGCCGCGGAGTCCCAGGGTTTGACCGTGGAGTTGCCTTCGCCTCCGACGTACTGCACGGGCCTTCGCACCCGCGGGAGCAGCGGCTCCAGGCGAGCGAACAGCGACTGTCCGGACATGCATGCGAGCCTACGGCACGCGCCAGGTCCACCTCGACGCTCGGCCGACCCGGGAAGCGCCGCCGACCCGGGAAGCGCCGCCGAGCGAGCTCAGGAGGCATACGGGTCCGATCGGGATCGCAGCCGCACGTTCTGCAGGAGTCCGACAGCAATCATGTTTGCGAACATCGACGAACCGCCGTAGGAGAGAAAAGGCAACGGCAGGCCGGTGACCGGCATGATGCCCAGGCACATGCCGATGTTGACGAACGCCTGGAAGGTGAACCAGGAGACGACCCCGGTGGCGACGAGCGCGCCGAAGGAGTCCTGCGAGCCGAAGCCGATCGACAGGGCCCGCCACAGAACCACGCCGAGCAACACGATGATTCCGCCACCCCCGAGATATCCCAACTCCTCCCCCGCGACACTGAACACGAAGTCCGTCTGCTGTTCCGGGACGAACTGGCCCTGGGTCTGCTGGCCGTGCAGCAGGCCCCGTCCGGAGATTCCGCCGTTGGCGATCGCGATCATCGCCTGGTCGACGTTGTAGCCCGTGCCGGACGATGCCTTGTTCTCGGAGACGAACGAGGTCAGCCGGGCCTCCTGGTACGGCTTCAGAAGATGGAACTGGAGGATCGCGCCGCCGAACAGCACACCGCAGAGGATCAGCCCCAGCACCCATCGGCGCGGCGCGCCGCTGACCGCCAGCATGCCGAGGGTGGTGAAGACCAGAACCATGACGGTACCGAAGTCCGGCTGCAACATGATCAAGCCGATCGGGACCACGGCGAGCCCGAGCACGAGCAGCACGTCACCGTGGCCAGGGGCGCCGCGCCGGACTCCCGTGTGCCGGTCCTCGTGTTTCTCACCGAGGATCATCGCCGCGCCGACCACGAGCGCCATCTTGGCGAACTCGGACGGCTGCAGCTGGAAGCCGGCAGGCAGCACAATCCACGAGTGTGCGCCGTTGATCGTCGAACCGAACAGGAGTACCGCGACGAGCCCGACGAGCGAGCCGAGATAGACGAAGGGCGCGTAGGCCCGCACCGCCCGGTAGTCGATGACGGTCGCAACCGCGCCGAGCACCAGCCCGATGGCCAGGTTCAGCAGGTGCCGATCGAGGAAGGTGTTGGGATCACTGCCCGCCTCGCTGAGCCGCTGGCGGGTCGCCGACCAGACCAGCAGAGCACCGAGAACGGACAACGCGATGACGCAGAGCTGCAGCGGCCAGTCGAGCCGGCGCAGCGGCGAGTGGGGCCCGGAAGCCCTCTCCCGCAGGTGCCCGATCCGCCCCCGGATGGGCACCGGAGACGATCGAAGTGCGGTGGGTCCCGCTTCGTCTACCACTGCGCCTCCCGCCACCACCGTCACGCCGACACGACATTCACGTCCTGGGCTCCCACCCCATCCCCCGAGACCCCGCCCCCATCCCGAGGCGCCGTCCTCACGGCACGAGGTGGCCGTCAGGGCGGCGCCCGGCCCGTCGCCGTCACGCCCGCGCCGCTGGTGCCGGGCAGGGGGGCGGCCGGGCCCGGCGCCGATCCGGCCGGCGAGGCCAGCGTCGCGGGGGCGGGCTGCGGTGACGCCGCCGCGATCGTCCCGTCCCGGTTGAGCTTCGGCAGCCCGGCCGGCGGTTTCCCACCCGGCATCGCCGCCGGCCGGCCGACACCGTAGATTGCCTGGTAGATCTGTTTGGCCACCGGAGCCGCGAACTCCGCGCCGGTCCCGGAGTCCGGGATGGTGACCACGACGGCGAACTGGGGGTCGTTCGCCGGCGCGAAGGAGGCAAACCAGGAGGTGTCCCCTTTACCCTCAACCTCGGCGGTTCCGGTCTTCGCCGCGATCGGGACGACGTCGCTCGGCCAGTCCGCGAAGACGCCGGTGGCGGTGCCCCCGCCCTCCGTCGTCACCCCGCGCAGGCTGTCCCGGATGTAGGCGAGGTTCTCCGGTGAGACCGGCAGCGTCCCGGCCCGGCGCGGCGCGAAGGTCCTGACGACCTTGCCGTCCGGAGACACGGTGGCCTTGGCGAGGGTGGGCTTGTACAGGGTGCCGCCGTTGGCGATGGCCGCGTAGGCGACGGCGAGCTGCAGCGGGCTCAGCGACAGGTACTGGCCTTGGCCGATCGCGAACTGGGTGGCGGCACCGGCGTTGTACAGGTAGCCGTCAACGCACGCCTCGGCGGCGTACTTGCGGTACCGCTCGGCCTTGGCCGGGTCGGGTTCCTCCGGGTAGCCGTTCTTGGCCCGCCGGCAGTAGGAGTCCTTGAGCTCCGCCCAGATCGCCTTGGCGCCGGCGCGGTCGACGACGGAGCCCCGCGTCTCGCCGGGCAGATCCAGCCCGGTGGTCCGGCCGAAGCCCATCGCCTGGGCCATCTTGACGAAGTATTCTTTCGGGGGGGAGTAGGGCCCACGGCCGTTACGCAGCCCGCCGTCCGCGAGCCAGGCGTCGTAGGCGAACTTGTCGAAGATGACGTCACAGGAAATGACCAGCGCCTGGTGCAGGGTGATCGGACCGGCCGACTCGCCGTCGAAATTGTGGAAGACCTGGTCACCGATCTGCAGGCTGGGCGCGCAGTCGTAGCGGTCGTTCCCCTTGGCGCCCAGGTTCTGCATCGCGACGGCGGTGGAGATGGCCTTGAAGGTGGAGCCGGCCGGCCCCGACCCCTGGTAGGCCCGCGAGAGCAGCGGGATGCCGTTCGCGGGATCGGACAGCGCCCGGTAATCGCTCTCCGAGACCCCACCGCTAAAGACCGACGGGTCGTAGGACGGCAGGCTCGCCATCGCGATCACCCCGCCGGTGCGCACGTCCAGCACAACCGCGGAGGCGGTGCGCGGGCCGCCCCCGAGCTTCTTGATCGTTTCCGTCAGCGCCTGCTCGACCGCCTGCTGCACGTCGAGGTCGAGGTTGAGCACCAGGTGGTCACCGCTGAGCGGCGCGATGGTCGACGCGGTACCGGCCACCCGGCCGAACCGGTCCACCTCCAGGCGTTCCACCCCGTCGGTGCCGCGCAGCTCGTCGTCATAGGTGCTCTCCAGACCGGCGACGCCGATCAGGCTGTTGAGGTGGTAGCCCTTCTCATCCCCCTGCTTGTCGAGCTGGTCCTGACTGACCGGCGCGAGATAGCCCAGCTCGTGCGCGGCCAGCGCGCCATGCGGGTACTCGCGGACGGCCTGCAGGTCGGCGGAGACACCGGGGAAGCGGTCGGGATGTTCGATGACGGCGAGGGCCTGCCGCGGACTGACGTCCTTGGCGACCGGTACCGGCTGGTAGGGCGATCCGTTCCAGCAGGGCGGCTTCACCTGGGCGCTACAGAACCGGATTCGCCGGGCGAGCTCGTCCGCGGGGGTGCCGATCACCGCGGCGAGGCGGGCGAGGACGGCCCTGCCCTGGTCGGCCTGCCGATCCGTGGTCGACCGGTTCACCGAGATGACCAGCGACGTACGGTTTCGGACGAGGGCCTGCCCCTTGTCGTCAAGGATCATCCCCCGGGTCGCGGGCGTCACCACCTCGCGGACCCGGTTGGTCTCGGCAACCCGGCGGTAACGGTCACCGTCCAGGATCTGGAGCACCCACAGCCGCGCGCCGAGTGTGATGAGCAGGGAGACGACCAGCACGCGCAGCAGCAGGACGCGGACCCGCATCCGGTCGTTCACCGCGGCTCCCGCCGTCGACCGCCGGCCAGCCGCCGGGAGCCCGCGAGCAGCAACGGGAACAGGAACGGGGTGAGCAGGAGGGCGTAGACGCCGGCTACCAACGCCCGCAGCACAGCCTGACCTCCCGTCAACGCCGCCTCACCGAGGATCGAGGTGGTGGCGGCGTATCCGAGAGTGCCCAGCACACTCGCCCCACCGATCGCCGCCAGGGGAACCACCACCGACCGCTCCGCCGCATCCATCGCCAGTCCGACAGCGTAACCGATCAGACACAAAACGAGAGCAGTCTGACCGAGGACATGACTGGAGGACAGATCGGCCAGCAATCCCGCCACGAAGCCGGCGACCGCGCCGAGCAATGGCCCCTCGATCAGCGCGATCGCTGCCAACAGAACGAGCATGAGGTCAAGCCGGCCACCGGGCAGACCCAGCCGGGCGATCACGGAGACCTGGAGGATCAGGGCGACGGTCAGGAGCACGACCGCGGCCACGACGGCGCGCCCGCGCAGGGTCTCCTCAGGGCCGGCGATGCCCCACATCACGCTCAACCCGCTCCGCCCCCGACGCCGGATGCCGCCCCGGCCAATGATCCCCCCACCGGCGACCCAGCGGTGGGTGACAGCGGGGCCGGCGGAACGGACGCGGCCGGCGGAACGGACGCGGCCGGCGGAACGGACGCGGCCGGCTCGGTCGGCACCGGCCTGGGCGTCAGCACCCGGTCGCCGGGGTCGGCCGGTGGCTTGCCGACCACCACCCCGACCAGGTCCAGGGTGCCGACCGACGCGTACGGTTTGACCTCGGCGGTCCGCGACAGACCATCGACGTCAGTGACCTTGGTGACCATACCGATCGGGACGCCGGCGACGTAGTCGAGACTGCCGAAGGTGACCAGCCGATCACCTTTCTGCACCCGATATGAGGCGTCGTACAGCGTGAAGGTCAACGTGCCCGGTCCCTGCCCACCGGCCACGGCACCGAGCAGCTGGGTGCGTTCGAGCCGTGCTCCGATGTGACTACCCGGGTCGCAGGCCAGCCGGACGATTGCGGTGTGCTCGGTCACGCCGGACACCGTGCCGACCAGCCCGTCGGCATTGAGCACGGTCTTGTCGACCACGATGCCGTCGGCCCTGCCGGCGTTGATGGTGACGGTCCAGTCCGTCCCCGTCACGTCACCGACCGCAATCACCTTCGCCGGCACGATGGTGTACTGGCCCTTGTCCGCCAACAACCGGAGGTCGGCGAGTTCGGTCGACATCCGGCCGATCTCGGTGTCGTCGGCGATCTGGCGGCGCAGGCGGGCGTTCTCCTCCGCGAGTCGATCCGCCCGGTCGTGATAGCGGTTCGGATGCGTCAGGGAGGAGGCGGTCCGGCCAATCGGGCGGGTGACCGTCGTGACGCCGTTCTCGACCCCCCCGAAGATCGAGTGCAGAACCCCACGTGCTCCGGTGGCCGATCTCCCGGTCCGGTAGTCCAAGGTGATCAGAGTGAAGGCGATGATGAGCAGGGCGACGATCACCAGGCGAGATCGCCTCGTGCCACGGCCCACAACACCCTCCGAACACACTCTTACGCGATCCGGTGCCGCGTGGCGACGGCCACGCGGCACCAGGCACCGCTCCGGCTATATCCAATGGGAAGGGATCGGTCCAATGGGAAGGGATCGGCAAAGGCCCTGCGCAAGCGCCTAGCGCCGCGGCTCGGAGATCAGTACCTGCTGTAGGGCCTCGAACTCCTCCACACACTTGCCCGACCCCATTGCAACCGAATGCAGTGGATTCTCCGCGATGTGGATCGGCATGCCGGTCTCCTGCCGCAGCCGCTCGTCGAGACCGCGCAGCAGCGCCCCGCCGCCGGTGAGGACGATGCCGCGGTCCATGATGTCGCCGGAGAGCTCCGGCGGGCAGCGGTCGAGGGTCACCTTCACCGCGTCGATGACCGCGTTGACCGGATCCTCGATCGCCTTGCGGATCTCCTCCGCGGTCACCACGATCGTCTTCGGCAGTCCGGTGATCAGGTCACGCCCACGGATCTCGGCGCTGGGCTCGTCGGGAACCTTGTGCGCCGACCCGATCGCCATCTTGATCTCCTCGGCGGTGCGTTCGCCGAGCATCAGCGAGTACTCCTTCTTGACGTAGGAGATGATCGCGACGTCGAGTTCGTCCCCGGCGGTACGGATCGACTGGCTGGTGACGATGCCGCCCAGTGAGATCACGGCGACCTCGGTGGTACCCCCGCCGATGTCCACGACCATGTTGCCGGTCGGCTCGTGCACCGGCAGACCAGCGCCGATCGCCGCGGCCATCGGCTCCTCAATGATGTAGACCTTGCGGGCGCCGGCCTGATAGCCGGCGTCCTTCACGGCCCGCTGTTCCACGCCCGTGATGCCGGAGGGCACGCATACGACCAGCCTGGGCTTGGCGAAATGGCGCCGCCGGTGCACCTTCTGGATGAAGTAGCGCAGCATCCGCTCGGTCGTCTCGAAGTCGGCGATGACGCCGTCCTTCAGCGGCCGCACGGCCACCACGTTGCCGGGCGTCCGGCCGATCATCCGCTTGGCGTCGGTTCCGACGGCGAGGATGCCCGAGGTGGTGGTATTGATCGCGACCACGCTCGGTTCGTTGAGGACGATCCCGCGGCCACGCACGTACACCAGCGTGTTGGCGGTACCGAGGTCGACGGCCATGTCACGACCGAGGAACGACAGCGAACTGGACATCGTCGGGTACCGACCTTCCCGGGGGATGCGGTCCTGGCCGCCTCCGGCGCGACCGACAGGCACGGCCTACCGAGGAGCCGGAGAAGCGCGTGGAACACGTACAGAGTTCGTAGATCGGACAAGACGACCCGGGCGCCCACCGGGAATTCGACCACGGCCACCGACCACGACCCTGTCGGTTACCGCGACCCACCGGACACGCTCCGGGCAAGTACTTGAAGGGTAGACCGACACCGGGCCCCTCGCCGCCCCGGTCGGTGATGGGCCGGTTTCGTGTCACCCTTGGGCCGGAACCGCCCTGCGCACACCCATGAGTCACGAGGGCGACACGCCCACGGTCCCGGCCCGGCCAGGCCAGGCCACCCGAAATCCGACCGGAGGCGTCTCGATGCGTCTCGGGAACGCCCCGGTCGGTGTGAACGGCTACGCGGTCAGCTCAGGCCCGGGAAGAAGAGGTCGATCTCCCGCTTGGCAGACTCCGGCGAGTCCGAGCCGTGCACGAGGTTCTGGCCGATCTCCAGCGCGTAGTCCCCACGCAGCGAGCCGGGCGCGGCCTTGACCGGATCGGTTGCGCCGATCAGCCCACGCGACGCCTCCACCGCACGCGGCCCCTCGGCCACGAGGGCCACCAGCGGCCCGGAGGTGATGAAGTCGACCAGTTCACCGAAGAACGGCTTGCTGGCATGCTCTCCGTAGTGCGTCTCGGCGACGGACCGCTCCAACGTGCGCAGTTCGAGCGCCACCAGAGTGAGCCCCTTGCGCTCGAGCCGGCCGACGACCTCACCGACGAGGCCACGGCTGACGCCATCGGGCTTGACCAGGATGAGGGTGCGCTCGACGGACACGGTACTCCTTCTCGATCATCGACTTCGTCGTCCTCGACGAGGGACCCAAGGATCCCTCGCCAACTTACAGGGTGCCCACGTCCGCACCGTGACGGGACCGCGGCGTCCCGGGAACGCCCCGCAACCGCATCAGGAACGCGTCGGGAACATGTCGGAAAACCCAGGAGGACGTCACGGACGCAGCAACGCCCGGGCCCGACCCACGACGGAGGCCGAACCGGTGACCACCACGCCGGCGCCACCCAGATCGGCGTCCTCCTCGGCGAGGCGCACCCCGGCGTCGAGCGCGTCGTCCAACCGGGGTACGACCTCCACCCGGTCGGAGCCGAAGACACCCACGGCGACCGCGGCGAGACCGTCGACCGGCAGCCATCCGGGCCCAGCACCGGCGGTGACCACCACCGTGTTCAGGACCGGCTCCAGGACGGCCAGGAGCTCCGCTGCCTCCCGCTCGGCGGCACCGTCCCGCTCGGCGGCACCGTCCCGCTCGCCACCACCGTCCCGAGCGGCGGCACTCTCGACCTCGCGCTCGATGGCGATGACCCCGACAAGGACGTCGAAGGTGAACGCCTCGTCGAGCGCCGCGGCCAGCGCGCCCGCCGCCACAGGCGAGCCGGCCACGTCAAGAATGATCGTCGGGGACCGGCGGACGACCTCCAGCCGGCCCCGGGAGTCCACCTCGGCAAAACCGGCGCGGACCGCATCGACGTCGAGTTGGTTGCGCCCGCCGCCGAGGAACGCCTCGACCGCGGCCAGCGCGACCGCCGCGTTATGGGCCTGATGCGCGCCGTGCAGCGGCAGGAAGATCTCCTCGTAGGTGCCGCCCAGCCCCTTCAGCGTGATCATCTGCCCCCCGACGGCCACCTGCCGGCCGAGTACACCGAACTCCAGCCCCTCCCGGGCGACCATCGCCCCGGTCTCGGCGGCGCGCCGCAGCAGCGCCTGCGCGGCGGGCAGGACCTGCTGGGCCAGCACGACCAGGGTGTCGGCGCGGATGACTCCCGCCGTCCGCGTGGTGATCCGGTCCAGGCCCGCCGCCGGCTCCCACTCGCCCACCGCCACGGGGGTGACGACCGACACCGGCGCGTCGAGCAGTGCGCTCAGCTCGCCGGCGTCGTCCCAGCCGGACTCGATCACGGCGAGGTCGGCGGGGGCGTCGGCGAAGGCGGCGAAGGCCACGGCGGCAAGCAGCTCGAAGGCGCTCAGCCGGCCGTCATCCTCGATCAGCGGCAGGTACGGCGCGATATCGGCGTAGGCGCGGCCGAGGACGTCGGAATCGATCGTGGCGTCGGCCAACCCCACCCGCTGCTCGGCCCCGAGCCAGCCCGGCGAACTCAACGATCCCGCGCGGATGCCGAACGAGTGCAGCAGTGCGGTGATCGCGGACACCGTGGAGCTCTTCCCCACCGAACCGGTCACCACGATGCTCGGAAGGGCCCGCTGCGGCTGGCCGAGCAGATCCAGCAGACGGCGCAGCCGGTCGAAGCCCGGCCGGGCGCGGATGTCGCGGCGTTGGGAGTACTCGGCCGCGAACGCGCGTGGACCCTCCCGCTCGTGATCAGGAGCATGGGTGGTTCCGGCGGTCCCGGCAGCGCCTGTCACATCCCCGATGGTACGGCCCGATGGGACGGGTCCACCGGGTTCACTCCCGCCTACGCAGGCGCCCACGCCGGTACCCGCGCTCCCCCGCAAAGGACGCGTCCGGCGCACCTGTCCGCGGACTACTGTCGACCCCAGGTCGAAGGAGGGCGAAACCAGCCGGTGAAGTGGAACCAGCCTGTGAAGTGGACGTACGAGTCGGCGTGGGCCGCCCTGAACAACACGGTGGATCTCGAAAAGCAGACGATGCCGGCGGGTCGGCCGGTGCCGAGCCTTGACCGGATGCGGGAGCTGGCGGGCCGGCTCGGGGATCCGCACCGGGCGGTTCCGCTGATCCACCTGACCGGCACGAACGGCAAGACCTCGACGGCGCGGATCATCTCGGCGCTGCTGGGCGCGGCGGGGCTGCGGGTGGGGCTGTACACCAGTCCGCATCTGGAGCGGGTGAACGAGCGTCTGGTCGTCGACGGCCGACCGATCGGCGACGAGGAGTTCGGACGCTGCGTGGGCACCGTCCTGGACGCGGCAGCCCCGATGAGTGGACGGCCCACCTTCTTCGAGCTGCTGACGGCCACCGCCTTCCGATGGTTCGCCGACCTGGCCGTCGACGTCGCCGTGGTCGAAGTGGGCCTGCTCGGTCGCTGGGACGCCACGAACATCGCCGACGGGCGGGTCGCGGTCGTCACCAGCATCGGCGCTGATCATCTGGACTACGCCGGGAGTATGGCGGGCGTGGCCCGCGAGAAGGCCGGGATCGTCAAGCCCGGCAGTCACCTGGTGCTCGGCGAGGTGGACCCCCGCTTCGACGACATCTTCGCCCGGACCCCGGCCACGGACGTCCTGCGGCTGGGTCGGGACTTCGCCGCGGTCGCCGGCCACCCGGACGCGGCGGGTCGACGGGGCGGTTTCCGCACCCCGCAGGCGCGCTACGACGACGTGCGACTGTCCCTGCACGGTTCCTATCAGGATGCCAACGCGGCGTGCGCCCTGGCCGCCGTGGAGACCTTCGTCGGTCATTCCCTCCCCGACGTCGTGGTCCGGACCGGTCTCGGGGGCGTCCGGGCGCCGGGACGCCTGGAAATCGTGCGCGCACAGCCGCTGTGCGTGCTTGACGGGGCGCACAACCCGGCAGCGGGCGCGGCGCTCGCCCGGTCCCTGCGTGAGGAGTTCCCCGGGCGAGAGTGGACCGTCGTCTACGGGGCGCTGCGCGGTCACGACTACGAGGGGACTCTCGCGGAACTGCGCCACCAACCGATCAGCTCGCTGATCGCCTGCGAACCGGCGTCACCGCGGGCCATCCGCGCCGAGCACCTGGTCTGCGCGGCGCGGGCGCGGGCGATGCCGGCCCACGCCGCATCCGACGTCGGCTGCGCCGTCCGCCACGCCCTGCGGGACGCGGCGGGGCCGGGTGGGGCGATCCTGGTGACCGGGTCCTTCTACCATCTGGCTGAGGCCCGCCGGACCCTGACCGCGCTGGACCCGACGCACGGAATGCACTGAGTGACCCGACGCGCGGGCCGCGCCGAGTCGCACGGGACACGCCGAGTGGGCGCCGGGTAGGCGCCGTCAGGCCGACTTCTCCTGGCGGGGAGCCCGCTTGGACACGACGTCGCGCGGGACCAGCGTCGGATTGACGTGCTCCAGCACGACCTCGCGGGTGACGACGACCCGGGCCACATCCTTGCGGCTCGGGATGTCGTACATCACCGAGAGCAGGACCTCTTCCATGATTGCCCGCAGCCCACGAGCACCGGTCCCACGCAGGATCGCCTGGTCCGCGATGGCCTCGAGCGCGTCCGAGGTGAAGTCGAGGTCGACGCTGTCCAGCTCGAACAGCCGCTTGTACTGGCGGACGAGGGCGTTCTTCGGCTCGGTGAGGATGCGGATCAGCGCCTCACGATCCAGGTTGGACACGCTGGTGATCACCGGGAGCCGGCCGATGAACTCCGGAATCATGCCGTACTTCAGCAGGTCCTCGGGCATGATGTCGCCGAAGACATCGGATCCGTCCGGGTCGTCCTTGCCGTGCAGTACGGCGCGGAACCCCAGCGACTTCTTGCCGATCCTCGACTCGATGATCCGGTCGAGCCCGGCGAACGCCCCGCCCACGATGAACAGCACGTTCGTCGTGTCGATCTGGATGAACTCCTGATGCGGGTGCTTGCGCCCGCCCTGTGGCGGCACGCTGGCCGTGGTGCCTTCGAGGATCTTCAACAGGGCCTGTTGCACGCCCTCACCGGACACGTCCCGCGTGATGCTCGGGTTCTCCGACTTCCGGGCGATCTTGTCGACCTCGTCGATGTAGATAATCCCGGTCTCGGCCTTTTTGACGTCATAGTCGGCGGCCTGAATGAGTTTGAGCAGAATGTTCTCGACGTCTTCCCCGACGTAGCCCGCCTCGGTCAGCGCGGTGGCGTCGGCGATGGCAAACGGGACGTTGAGCATTCGCGCGAGAGTCTGGGCGAGCAGCGTCTTGCCGCAGCCCGTCGGCCCGAGCAGCAGGATGTTGCTCTTCGCGAGCTCGACCTCGCCCTTGCTCCCGTCACCGCTGGATCCGCCCGCCTGGACCCGCTTGTAGTGGTTGTAGACCGCGACGGAGAGGGTCTTCTTCGCCGTCTCCTGCCCCACCACGTAACTGTCGAGGAACTCGTAGATCTCGCGCGGCTTGGGCAGTTCGTCCCATTTGAGCTCGGAGGATTCGGACAGCTCCTCCTCGATGATCTCGTTGCAGAGATCGATGCACTCGTCGCAGATATAGACGCCAGGGCCGGCGATGAGCTTCTTCACCTGCTTCTGCGACTTACCGCAGAACGAGCACTTGAGCAGGTCACCGCCATCACCGATGCGTGCCACCGAGGACTCAGTCCCTTCGTCCAGACGATGGTGTCGCCTGCATGTCAGGGGCGGTTGACACCGCCCAGTCGTCGCGTGTCTGCCTGCAACCATCCCCGTGGGGACGGTACCCCGCCGAGCCGTCCGGTGAGAGCCCAATCGCTCGGCTCATACCGGTCAGCCTACGGTCACCTTGGCCGCCCTCGCCCGTCCACGCAGTCCCATTAGGCCATCGCGTCACGGACGAGAACCGCTGACCGGGTTTCACCGCATCGGCGCGTCGGGTGTGGTAGCGGCCGACGGCCGACGACCGCGGGCCGGCCTCACGAGACGTCACGCCTCGCGAGGCTCCGACCGCGGGCTCGGACCGCCGGCCCGGCACCTCAGCGAGCGGTGGCGAGCCGGGAGGACTTCCGGGTCTTGATGACCTCGTCGATCAGGCCGTACTCCTTGGCCTCGTCGGCACTGAAGATCTTGTCACGCTCGATGTCCTTGCGGATGTCCTCTTCCTTCTTGCCGGTGTGGACGGCGAGCATCCGCTCCAGCAGAGACCGCATCCGCAGGATCTCCCGCGCCTGGATCTCGATGTCGCTCGACTGGCCCTCGCCCTGCGCCGACGGCTGGTGGATGAGGATCCGGCTGTTCTCCAGCGCGAACCGCTTCCCCGGCGTGCCCGCCGCCAGCAGCACCGCCGCCGCCGACGCCGCCTGACCCATGCAGATCGTCGAGATGTCCGGCCGCACGAACTGCATCGTGTCGTAGATCGCCGTCAACGACGTGAACGACCCACCCGGCGAGTTGATGTAGATCGAGATGTCCCGGTCGGGATCCTCGGACTCCAGGAACAGCAGCTGCGCCATCACGTCGTTCGCCGACACATCATCGATCTGCACACCGAGAAAGACGATCCGCTCCTTGAGCAGCTTCGAATACGGATCCAT
>NZ_JDWE01000010.1:38997-138569 GCF_000685765.2 Frankia sp. BMG5.23 | reverse complement strand
CTCCAAGATCAGAGAGATGCAGACTGTTCCGACCTGTCCGACCCTGCCCTACGACACGCCGTTCGACCTCAGGAAAGTCCGGTCAACAGTTCCGTAACGATGATCTTGTCGTAGGGGGCGTGGTCCGCGTCGCCGATGGCGCCGTCGCCGGTGACCACCCGCACTCGGTCGTAGCTGGTCTCGGCCAGGGCGCGGCGGGCGTGGTCAGTTCGAGCTGACCGAGCATCATCGCCACCACGGTCGGCACGGAGATGCAACTGGCGGGCCGGTCTGCGCCGGGCTTGATGGTGATCGCCTTGTTGGCGTACGCCTCCTCGACCGAGGCCGCGGGAACGAACCGGTGCCGGGGAACGGCCCGAAACGCCTGCTCGATGCGCTCGGAGCGCAGGTGACCAGCGGTGCGGATGTTGCTGATCATCTGCTCGCGCAGGTCCTCGGGGCGGGTGCTGGTGGCGTTGGTCATCCGGTTCCTTCGTGTGTGTACTTGCGGATACGGGCGAGTGCGTTGGTCCGGCCGTGGGCGGGACGGTGAGCAGGCAGGCGTCCCATCCGGTGCCCGGCGGCAGATCGGTGAGCGCGATTCCGGCGTCGCCTTCCAGCATCCCCCTCACCTCCGATAGTTTTCGGGCCGCCTGGGCGCGGCGGTGACGCCAGCGGTGTTCCAACCGGGACAGGACCTCGGCGAATTCGCCGCCGGGTTCGGTGTCGGCGAGTATCCGGCGGGAGACGTGCACCAGCCCGGCCCAGCCGTGGCACAGCGAGTCGTCGCCGAGTTGGGCGAGTTGAGCCTCGTCGGTGAGACACGCGACGAGCGTGGCCTTGGCGTCGGCCACCCTGTTCGGGGTGTCCAGTGCCTGGGCGGTCAGGTGGCGGGCGCGGGCCAGGCCGGGGGCGCCGTAGCACCAGGACGGGCGTTGCGGACCCGGCTGGTCGGCGGCGGCGTTGACCCATTCGAGTCCGGTCAGCCCGTTGATCAGGTCGAACTCCCACAGCGCGGGCAGTTCGCCGCGGTCGATCCGCTCGTGCGCTGCCTCCAGGCGGGTGCAAGTGATCGCGGCGATGTGCTCGTCGAGGGTGTGCAGTGCGCCGGTGTAGACGGGCTGGCCGGCGGTGCGCAGCACGAATGCGACCGCCGGGGCGCCCCGGTACAGGCCGGCGCCCGTGTCCGCGGCCACGGGTTCGGCGGTCATGGCCTTGACCCATTGGTGGGCGGTGGCCCAGTCTCCGATCCCGGCGCGGGCATAGGCGATGTGCAGCAGCGCCAGCCCGGCGGCCCCGTCTGCCAGGGATTGACCCCCGCCGGGTGCGGGATGGTGCTCGGGCGGTGGCGTGTACGGGTCGGTGTAGGTCACCGGGCACCACTGCTACGGCGGGCTCGCCAGGTGAGCGCGGCTTGCCGGGCCAGGCGGCGGCAGGTGCGTTCGCTGTCCCGGTTGATGCCGACGGCCCGGTTGTGGTGCATGTGCAGCAGCGACTCCGGCACCACGTCGGTGTTCGCCTCCGGTGGCAGCGCCTTGTGGTAGCTGGCCAGCGCGTCGGCGCGGTTGTCCCACGCCGGCCCGATGTCGATGGTCCAGCCGGACAGCGACCACAGCCCGGCCGGGTCGGTGGCGAGCTGGGTCGCTCGCTCGGCCACCGCCCGGTCGAGGGCCGCAGCGGCAGCCGGGGCCGGCCGGGCGGCCAGCCAGTCCATCGCCTCGTTGGGATCGCCGAAGAACCCGCTGACGATGCCTACCATGTTCGCCACCACCAGCCCGAGGTCGACCTCGGTGGTGGGCTGGTGCCGCAGCAGGGCGGCCATGGTGGCGGAGTCGGCGGCGAAGACGTTCTCCGCGGCGTCCAGTGCCTCGCCATGCCCGTAGCGGCCGACTTCCGGGGAGTAGGTGTCGATCACCAGCCGCCCGGCCAGTCCTGCTTGGCGCATCCGCCGCGCCCACTCCCCGACCGCGTTCGAGTACTGCGCATAACAGTCGGGGGTAGTGCGCAGCCGCAGGCGCAGGTGGTCTGTCTCCTGTCGGCTGCGGTATCGCAGCCACCAGCACGCGGGTGTGTCGAGCGTGGCCAGCAGGCCGGGAAGCGCCTCGGCGACGATCTCGCCGATCCGTTCGGGATGGGTGAACAGCTTCGCCGAGAGCCAGGTGGCGTCCGGGGCGCCGGGCAGGTGCCCGTGTGTGTTCGTCACGACGGGTAGGAGGCCGTGCAGCGGGCCGGGTGCAGCGGGGCAGATGGTGACCGGGGGCAGCGCGATTTCGTGGGCGTGGCCGTCGATCCACCCGTAGTCGGCCGCCGGGGTGGCCGCGTACAGGATCGCCTGGCCGTGCCGTTTGAGGTGGGCGTGCAGGAGGGTGGCGTGGGCGGGCTCGTTGAGGGTGAGGCGCAGCGTGCGGTCCGCGTCGCGGAGCTCGACCACGTCAGGGCAGTCCCAGCGCAGTCCCAGCGCAGTCCCAGCGGCGCCGCCACCGGTCGAGTACCTGCCTCCACTGGCCGGGACCGGCCTGGCCGGGTGGGAGGTCGTCGGGGGGCAAGCCGCCCCTGGGCCGGGGACAGGACGGTGCGCCGGTAGCGCACCCGTGGCAGGAACGGCAGCCGGACGCGCGGTCCCCAATCGAACTGGTACCAGGCGGCGGAGAACGCCCTGGCAGGTGTGCCAGGAACCGGGCCAGCGGCGGGGGCTGTTTGTCCCGTGCGAGCGCGTGGAACACCTGCGGCTCAACCACTTGACGACGCGAGATGCTGACCAGGTGCAGCCGGTCGCGGGTCGCGGTGATGGCCAGGTCGTCCATCGTGAGCAGGCTGTCGTCGCCGGGCTGGCGGTGTTCGCCCAGCGGGAGCACGTGGTCGAGGTAGGCCGGGACGCGGCAGACGTTCTCCGCGTGCGGGTACAGCGGCCCGAAGGACATCTGCACCCGCAGCGCCCCGGCGGTGGCGGCGGGCAGTGCCCGGTACGCCCGCGCCAGGCCGGACCCGGTGGCCGTCGGGGTGAACCGGCTGGTGAGGGTGCCGGCGGAGCGGGCGGGCGCGACGGTGAGCAGGAAGTCGCCCCGATCCAGTGCTTGGGTGGTGGCGGCGTGGATGCGGGCGGACAACTCTACGTGTGGCGGGATGTACCGGTCGTCAAACGTTTCGCCGGTCAGCTCGCCGATCACGTCGTCGGTCAGGATGATCTCGCGGGTGCCGTCGGCCATCGCCTGCCAGGTCAGCGCCAGCAGCCGCTCGTCGCGCTCGGAGATCCCCGGTGGCGGCGTGGGCAGCACGCTCCCGCGATACCCCACCGGATACCCACGCAGTCGCACCTGAACGGCTCCCGCTCCGGGCCTGCACCGCGCCGTGCCGTCACCAAACCGGGTCAGCTACTAAAACCTTTGGCTTCCTATTGAAATCTAGGCCGAAAATAGGATGTCATACTAAAATCTTCGATGACACCCGACAGCGGGGACGGGCTGTCGTACCTCGTGTCGTGTATCAGGCGTCGTGTACCAGACCGGGTAGCGCCATCGGGTAGGTCGTCGAGACGTTCCGCCCAGTTCCTTCGTGTACCCACAGTGACCGAGGGCGAGTGACTCCATAAGAGCTTACGAAGCAGAACGTCATTATCTCGCCCGTTTTGGCGGTGTACTGACCGGTTGATGGCGCCAATGCGGCTCTCGATAAGCTCGGGTCACGGCCAGGCGATAACACGGTGCGTATCGATCGGGCGGGTACGTCGCCCACCGGGATATGCCGCTGCTGGCCTACCCGGGAGCGGATGGTAATGTCCGCCTTGTCCTAGTCCGCTGTTCTGGCAAGCAGCGGGTCCAACTGACCAAGGCACATCGCGGTTCTCGGTGCTGGCGCGTTCCGGGAAGGTAGGCGATCGTGCTGGGGGGTGGCGCGGTCTGAGCATGACAGGTGGAGCAAACCGTGACATGCCCTGCCGGGGACACGCCCTCGGTTGATTTTGTATCCGCTGCGCCCGTGGTCGAGCTGGACCGGCCATACAGCCAGCAGCGCTGGTCGCTGATGCTCCCGCACCGTGATCGGCTCATCCACATAGCCCGTAGGCGGTTGCCGAGCAAGGCCGACGCGGAGGACTGCGTACACGAGGCATTCATCCGCGCCGCCGGATTTCGGGATCTCGACGCGAGCCGGGTCGGGCAGTTTCTGACGACGACGGTGCTACGTCTCTGCGTTGATCACCATAGAGCTCGTCAGCGTGCGGAGCGGGCGGTCGTGCGCGGCTATCTGCAGCCGTGGGAGCCGGCCCCGGACGACGCCGTCTGTGACCGTGCGGAAGCCCGCTGGCTGCTGGCCCGGGCCGGGGGACTGCAGGGCCGGGAGCGTGAGGTGATCATGGCTCGGGCGGCCGGGAAGAGTACCCGGGAGGCGGCCGCGGATCTGGAGATCAGTCTCAAGGCGGCCGAGGGAGCGTTCACCCGCGGACGTGCCCGTCTTATTTCCTTCTCTCGGAACTGATGCTCCGCAGCCGCAGGCCCCGCGGGGTCGGGTGGAAACCGGCGCGCTCCAGGGCGGCACCCAGGGTGCTGCCGACGATCGTCTGGCCGTCCGCCTTCTCCACCGTGAGCCTGCCGAGCAGGCCGTCCCGCACGGCGCGGGCCAACGCCTCCACCGCCGGGGCCATCCGATGGTCGTCCTCGGTCCATGACAGCAGGGAACGGCCCCCGCGTTCCACGTAGAGGATGAGTTCCCCGTCGATGATGACGACCATCGCGCCCGCCTTGCGCCCCGGCCGGTGGCCGGCGGCGCCGTCCGCGTCATCCCCCGGTCGGGTCGGCCAGGGCAGCGCGGCACCGAACGGGTTGGCCGGATCGGCCGCGGCCAGGACGACGGCCTGCGCGGACGATGAGCTCGGTGGGCCGGCCGCCGGCTGCGCCCAGGCCGGGGCCGCCTCGGCGTCCCGCTGTGCCGCGGCGATGGAGCGCAGCCGATCGACCGCTCCCGGGACGGCGAACTGGGCCGCGCCCAGGGACTCGACGAAGTAGCCCCGGCGGGCGCGGCCGGCGTCCTCGAAGGCGCTGAGGACCCGGTAGACCCCGGCGAACCCGCCCGGGTGCCGCTCGCCGGTCACCGCGCCGCGGGTGACGATGCCGTGGCGCTCGAGCAGCGCCTCGGCCAGCGCGTGGGCGCGCCGGGTCGGGTCGGTGTCCCGCTCGGGCAGCAGCGACCAGCGGCCGGCGGCCGTCGGGGGGCCGGCCCGCCGCGGCATCGCCGGCCGTCCGTACCGTGCCGCCCGGGGACGGGGGGCACGGTACGGACGGCCGGCGGAACCCAGCAGGGCACGCAGCGGGGCGAGGGTGTCGTTGGTTACCCGCCCCGCCCAGACGAGATCCCAGAGCGCGGTAGCGAGCGCCGTGTCGTCGAGCGAGCCCATCCGGTCGGACAGCGCCCGGAAGAACAGGGCCGCCCCGCCGGTGAGCGCGTCGAGAATCGCGGTGTGCAGCGGACCCGAGGCGATCTCCGGGTCGGGCGGAGGCAGCAGCAGGGGCGCGGTGTCGGCGAGGACCAGGGTCAACCAGCCGTCGTCCCCGGGCAGCCCGCCGGCGCCAGCCCAGTGCACCTCGCCGGCGGAGCACAGCTCGTCGAGCATCGTCGGTGAGTAGTCGGCGACGCGGGCCGGGAGGACGAGCTGTTCCCATGCGCTCGCCGGGATCAGCGCGCCCTGCAGCTGCTCGACGGCGCGCAGCACACCGTCCACCCCCCGGCCACGTCCGCTGGTGACCGACTGCCAGGCCGGCAGGAAGGCACCGAGGGTCCGGGGCGGCACCGCCTCGACCTCCTTGCGCAGGGCGGCCAGGCTGCGTCGTCGCAGCGCCCGCAGCACGCCCGCGTCGCACCACTGCTCACCGCCGCGGTCGGGATGCAGCTCACCGCGGACGAGGCGGCCGCTGCGGACCAGCCCGTCCAGGACACCGGCGACCACCGCCGTGCCCAGCCCCAGCCGGGCGGCCGGTTCCTCGGTGTCGAACGGTCCGTGGGTACGGGCATAGCGGGAGATCAGGTCGCCGAGAGGGTCACGCACCGGTTCGGTGAAGGCGTCGGGAACTCCCACCGGCAGCGGTACGCCCAGGGCGTCGCGCAGCCGGCCGGCGTCCTCGATCGCGACCCACCGCTCCTCGCCGGCGATACGGACCCGCAGGGCCCGGCGGGTCTGTTCGAGCTCGGCGAGCCAGCCCGGGGTGGCACCCCGGGCGACCGCCTCCTCGGTCGTGAGGTCACCGAGCATTCGCAGCAGGTCGGCCACTCCCTCGACATCGCGGGCGTGGCGGTCCGGGGCGAGCCGCGTGAGCTGGGCGGCGACCTGCGCGAGCGCCGCTGGATCGATCAGCTCCCGCAGGTCCGCCTCGCCGAGGAGCTCGGCCAGCAGGGAGCTGTCCAGCGACAGCACCTGCGCCCGGCGTTCGGCCAACGGTACGTCCCCGTCGTACATGAAGGCGGCGACGTAGCCGAACAGCAGGGCGGAGGCGAACGGAGACGGGGACGGCGTCTCCACCTCCACCACCCGCAGCGTGCGGGCCGACACCTCGCGCATCAGCTCCGCGAGCGCCGGAACGTCGAACACGTCCTGCAGGCACTCTCGCATGGTCTCCAGCACGACGGGGAAGCTGGCGAACGTCGCGGCGACGGACAGCAGCGCTGCGCTGCGCTGGCGCTGCTGCCACAGCGGGGTCCGCCGCCCCGGGGTCCGGCGGGGCAGCAGCAGGGCCCGCCCGGCGCACTCGCGGAACCGGCTGGCGAACAGGGCGCTGCTCCCGATCTCCGCCCGTACGATCGCGTCGATCTCGTCCGGCTCGAACAGCGCGAGATCGGCGCCGGGCGGCTCGGCGGCATCCGGGATCCGGGCGACGATGCCGTCGTCGGTGTGCATGATCTGGACGTCGACCCCGTACCGCTCGCGCAGCCGGGCGCCCAGGGCGAGCGCCCAGGGCGCGTTCACCGGAGCACCGAACGGGGAGTGCACCGCCAGGCGCCAGTCGCCGATCTCGTCCCGGAAACGCTCCACGACGATCGTCCGATCGTCGTGGAGACGGCCGACGGCAGCCTTCTGCTCGTCGAGGTAGCGCAGCAGGTTGGCGGTGGCCCGATCGTCGAGGCCGGCGGCCCGGACGCGGTCGGCCGCCGCCTGCGCCGGCAACCTGGTGATCTCGCGCAGGAACGCGCCGAGCGCGCGGCCGAGTTCGGCGGGTCGGCCTGGGGCGTCGCCATGCCAGAAGGGGAGCCGGCCGGGCCGTCCCGGAGCCGGCGTCACCAGGACCCGGTCGGCGGTGATCTCCTCGATGCGCCAGCTGGATGAGCCGAGGAGCACCACGTCGCCGACCCGCGACTCGTAGACCATCTCCTCGTCGAGTTCCCCGACCCGGCTGGAGCGCTCCCCGACGAGGAAGACGCCGAACATGCCCCGGTCGGGAATGGTGCCTCCGCTGGTCACGGCGAGCCGCTGGGCGCCCGGGCGGGCGGTGAGGATCCCGGTGACGCGGTCCCAGGTGATGCGGGGGCGCAGCTCGGCGAACGTGTCGGAGGGGTAGCGGCCGGCGAGCATGTCCAGGACCGCCTCGAAGGCGGAGGTCGGCAGCGTCGCGAACGTCGCGGTGCGCCGGACCAGCGCGCCGAGCTCGTCAACGTGCCAGTCCTCCATCGCCGTCATTGCCACGATCTGCTGCGCCAGCACGTCGAGGGGGTTGCGCGGGTACCGCAGCCGCTCGATCGCCCCCGAGCGCATCCGCTCGGCGACCACGGCACATTCGAGCAGGTCGCTGCGATGCTTCGGGATGATGACGCCGCGACTGGCGGCGCCGACCTGGTGGCCCGCGCGGCCGGTGCGCTGCATCCCGGCGGCGATGCTCGGCGGGGACCCGATCTGCACGACCAGGTCGACGGCTCCCATGTCGATGCCGAGTTCCAGGCTGGAGGTCGCGACGACCGCGGGCAGCCGGCCAGCCTTGAGATCCTCCTCGATTCCGGCCCGTTGCTCGCGGCTCACGCTGCCGTGGTGGGCCCGCGCGATCTCCGGCCAGCCCGCCGTGCCGCCGCCTTGGCCCGAGGCGCCCATCAGCGCCGCGGGGGACGTCCGGCCGGCTTCCCCCGGCCCGTCCCCGGCCACGGATTCGTCCGCGGCGGTGGCCGCGGCGAGCCGCTCGGCGTACAGCTCGTTCAGCCGGGCGCAGAGTCGCTCCGCGAGCCGGCGCGAGTTGGCGAAGACGATGCTGGCGGAATGAGCCAACACGAGGTCGAGGACACGCTGCTCGACCGCCGGCCAGATCGACGCTCGGTGCGGGGCGGAGGCCGCCGAGCCGTCCGGGGACCCGTCGAGGAGCTGTCCGCCGAGCTGGGTCATGTCCTCGACCGGCACCACGACGTCGATCTGGAGGGTCTTGGCCGCGGGCGGGCGGACTACCGCCACCGGGGCCGTTCCGCCCAGGAATCGGGCGGCCTCCTCGACCGGCCGCACCGTGGCGGACAGGCCGATCCGCTGGGCCGGGGTGTCCAGCAGGGCGTCCAGACGCTCCAGGCTCAGCGCGAGGTGGGCGCCGCGCTTGGTGCCCGCCACCGCGTGGACCTCGTCGACGATCACTGTCCGGACGCCGCGCAGCGACTCCCGCGCGGCACTGGTGAGGATGAGGAAGAGCGACTCCGGGGTGGTGATCAGGACGTCGGGGGGCCGGGTGCCGAAACCGCGTCGTTCGGCGGCGGGGGTGTCGCCCGACCGCAGACCCACGGTCACGTCCGGCTGGGGCAGACCGAGCCGTTGCGCGGCGGAGCGTATCCCCGCGAGCGGTGCCCGCAGGTTCCGTTCGACGTCGACGGCCAGCGCCTTGAGTGGGCTGACGTACAGCACCCGGCAGCGCCGGGTGGGCTCGGCCGGCGGCGCCGAGCGGGCCAGGGTGTCCAGCGACCACAGGAAGGCGGCCAGTGTCTTCCCCGAACCCGTGGGTGCGACGACCAGCGCGTTGCCGCCGGTGCGAATCGCCTCCCACGCGCCCCGCTGGGCGGGGGTCGCGGCGGTGAAGGCCGCGCCGAACCAGCTCCGGGTCGGGGCGGAGAACGCCGTGAGCGGATCCGGCGGATCGGGGGAAGCGAAGCTGGGCACGTTGACCAGTCTGCGTCGAGGGACCGACAACCTTCCGCCGGTGTGGTTCATGACGGGCCCGCCGTGGGGCCCGGCCTCGACCCGGTCGTGCTTCCCGCGGTCGTGCTTCCCGCGGTCGTGCTTCCCGTGGCCGCGGTTCCGCCGGTGGGGACCCCCGGTGGGGATCCCCGACCAGGACCCCCTTGGGTGGTCCCGTCCCGTCCGGACGGTGCACACTGGCGAAGTGCGGTTGACCGAGTTCTGGGCGAAGATGAACACACGGTTCGGTTCCGCGTACGCGGAGTCGTTTGCGCGTGATCATGTGCTGCCCGGTCTCGGTGGCGCGACGGTCGAGGTGGCCCTGGCCCGTGGTGACGATGCCAAGACCGTCTGGCGGGCCGTGTGCGAGGAGTTCGATGTGCCGGCGCGGGAGCGCTGAGCCACCGTCCGGCGTGTCGTCGGGTCGTCGAACGCATGTTCGTCTAGAGTCGTCCTCGTGCGGCTACTTGTCCACAGATCATCCTCGACTCTCGAAACTGTCGGACCCACGGCCTAACGTCATCCTCGTGGCCAAGACTCGACGACCTCAGCATGGAGTAACTCCAATGGCAGGACTCGACCGTGAGAAGGCGTTGGATAACGCCTTGGCGCAGATCGACAAGCAGTTCGGCAAGGGATCGGTCATGCGGTTGGGGGACGACACCAGGCCGCCGGTCCAGGCCATCCCCACCGGTTCGATTGCTCTGGATGTCGCGCTCGGCATCGGCGGGCTGCCGCGGGGGCGCATCATTGAGATCTACGGCCCGGAGTCGTCCGGGAAGACGACCGTCGCCCTGCACGCGGTGGCGAACGCGCAGGCGGCTGGTGGTATCGCGGCGTTCATCGACGCCGAGCACGCGCTCGACCCCGAGTACGCGGGAAAGCTCGGCGTCGACACCGACGGTCTGCTGGTCTCCCAGCCTGATACCGGCGAGCAGGCGTTGGAGATCGCGGACATGCTCGTCCGGTCTGGCGCGCTGGACATCATCGTCATCGACTCGGTGGCCGCGCTGGTCCCGAGGGCCGAGATCGAGGGCGAGATGGGGGACAGTCACGTCGGCCTCCAGGCCCGCCTGATGTCCCAGGCCCTGCGCAAGATGACCGCGGCGCTGGCGAACTCCGGTACGACCGCGATCTTCATCAACCAGTTGCGCGAGAAGATCGGGGTGATGTTCGGCTCCCCGGAGACCACGACCGGTGGTAAGGCACTGAAGTTCTATGCGTCGGTGCGCCTCGATGTCCGTCGTATCGAAACTCTCAAGGACGGCACGGAGGCCGTGGGTAACCGGACCCGCGTCAAGGTGGTGAAGAACAAGGTGGCGCCGCCGTTTCGGACCGCCGAATTCGACATCGTCTACGGAGGCGGTATCAGTCGGGAGGGTTCCCTGATCGACATGGGTGTCGAGCACGGCATTATTCGTAAGTCCGGTGCCTGGTACACCTACGACGGCGATCAGCTCGGCCAGGGCAAGGAGAACGCCCGGTCTTTTCTGCGGGACAACCCCGATCTGGCCAACGAGATCGAAAAGAAGATCAAGGAGAAGCTCGGCATCCTGCCCAGTCTCGAATCCGATGCCGTGGCGCCCGTTCCGGTCGATCTGTAGCCGATGGCAGGAGCAGATCCGGGGAATGCCGCGGCCGGTCCGTCATTCGCCCGGACGGTGGTCGTGGTGGACGGGGGGCCGCGGCCGAAGGATCCGATCTCGGTCGCGCGGGAGATCTGTCTGCATCAGCTGGCGACCAGAGCGAGGAGCCGAGCGGAGCTTGCGGCGACCATGCGGCGACGGGGGGTCACCGATGAGATCGCCGCTGTGGTCCTCGACCGGTTGGCCGCCGTCGGTCTAATCGACGACGAGGCCTTCGCTGCCGCCTTCGTCTCCTCCGCTCGGGCCCGTCGTGGGCTGGGTAGGCAGGCCCTGGCCACAGAGCTGCGTAAGCGGGGAGTGGATCCGGACACCGTCGAGGCCGCCATGGCGCTGGTCGGAGCGGACGACGAGGAGGAGAGCGCCCGCGAGCTCGTCCTTCGTCGGCTGCGGTCGATGGACCGCCTGCCCGAGCAGGTTCGTACCCGAAGGCTCCTCGCCATGCTGACCCGAAAGGGCTATCCGGTCGAACTGGCGGTCCGGGTCGTGAGCGAGCAGGTCGCTCAGGGGCCCGACGGCGGAGGTCGGATGGGCTGGGTGGTCGATGGCGACGAAGACGACGGCTCGGTGTGAGTGGTGGGGAGATTGAGCCTGGGCCGTCAATGTGCCCTTATTTCTTGACCAGGGATTGTGCGAGACCTAGTCTTTCTTGAAAGGTGACAGGACTCCCGCGGCGACGCGGTCTTGATAGCTCGTCCAACTCACACGGAGGCAGCCGCTGCGCGTGGGTGCTCGAAGGCGGTATGCCCGCCGGCCGGTCGACGTTGGATTGGCCGGTTCGGGAGGCCGTCCGGGCTCCATATCGCAATGGCGTAATCCGCGTGCTGCCCCTCTACGGCTGTGATCGTGCCGAGACGAGGGTCCTTCGCCGCTCCAGCCCGCCTGTGCGGGTCCGACGGAAGCGGAGGGAGCAGCGATGGAGGGCGTCCTCGTCGTCCTGTTGTCACTCGTACTTGTTGTCCTGAGCGTTCTGATCCTCGCCGTGGCGCGGTTGGTCCGGGCGACCCGGGTCGACAAGGTACCCGACCCCGCTCCGGTGGTGCCCCGAACCCCGGCCGCCCGGGGCGTCGGGGACGTGACGGGTCCGGCGGACTTTGACGAGGAGCCGACGGTCCGGGTCCTGCCCGCCCCCTGGGAGGGTTCCGGTGCTCCGGCCACGACGGACGCCGACTCACCCGCCGATCGGGACGGCACCGCCGCGCGGACCGGGGATTCGGCCGTGACCGCCGGTCGCTCCGACGGCGGCCTCCGCGCGGCTCATGGTGGTAGCGCGGAGGAGGCGGCGCAGATTGTGGCCCGAGCCGAACGGGAGGCGGCGGAACGGTTGGCGCGGGCTGAGCGGGATGCCGCCGAGATCCGGCGGCGCGGCGAGGAGGATGTCGCCCTACTGCGCGAGCGGATGCTCGCCGAGGCGGCGGTCGAAACCTCGCGAGTCCAGGCCGCGGCGAGAGAGTCCGTCCGCGCCGAGCAGGAGGCCGCCCGGACCGAGATCGCCGCGACTCGGGCGGCGTTCGACGGTGAGCAGCAGGCCTGGCGGACGGAACTGCAGAGCCGGGAGGTTGCGATAGCCGCCCGGGAACAGCGCGTCGAGGACCGGATGGCCAGCCTCGACGATCATGGTCGCCGGCTGGCGGACCGCGACCGCGACCTGCTCGACCGGGAGAACGACCTGACCCGTCGGACGGCCGAGGTGGCCGACCTCGAACGTGCCCGTCATGCCGCGCTGGAGCAGGTGGCCGGGCTCACCGCCGGGCAGGCCAGGGGAGAGCTGATCGCCGTCATCGAGCAGGAGGCCCGGCGGGAGGCGGCGCTGACGGTCCGCGAGATCGAGGCCCGGGCCGAGGAGGAGGGTGAGGAACGCGCCCGCAGGATCGTGACCACCGCCATCCAACGGGTCGCGTCCGACCAGACCACCGAGTCCGTCGTGACGGTCCTGCATCTTCCCGGCGATGAGATGAAGGGCAGGATCATCGGGCGGGAGGGGCGCAACATTCGGGCTTTCGAGTCCGTCACCGGGGTCAACGTGCTCATCGACGACACGCCCGAGGCGGTGCTGCTGAGCTGCTTCGATCCGGTGCGTCGCGAGGTCGGTCGCATCACGCTGGCGGCTCTGGTGTCCGACGGCCGGATCCATCCGCACCGCATCGAGGAGGAGTACGCCCGCGCCCAGCTCGAGGTGGCCGAGCGGTGCGTGCGGGCGGGCGAGGACGCCCTGCTTGAGACCGGCATCTCCGAGATGCACCCCGAGCTGGTTAACCTGCTGGGCCAGTTGCGTTACCGAACCAGCTACGGCCAGAACGTGCTCGCGCACCTGATCGAAAGCGCCCACCTCGCCGGAATCATGGCCGCCGAGCTGCGCATGCCGCTTCCACTCGCGAAACGAGCGGCTCTGCTGCACGACCTCGGCAAGGCGCTCACCCACGAGATCGAGGGCTCTCACGCGTTGATCGGGGCGGATGTGGCCCGTCGCTACGGTGAGGACGAGCAGGTCGTGCACGCGATCGAGGCCCATCACAACGAGGTCGCACCCCGCTCGATCTGCGCGGTGCTGACCCAGGCCGCCGACCAGATCTCCGGTGGCCGGCCTGGCGCCCGCCGCGACAGCCTGGAGTCGTATGTGAAACGGCTCGAGCGCATCGAGCAGATCGCCGGTGACCGTCCGGGTGTCGACAAGGTGTTCGCCATGCAGGCCGGCCGGGAGGTGCGTGTCATGGTCGTGCCCGAGGAGATCGACGATCTCGCCGCCCATCTGCTCGCCCGGGACGTCGCCAGGCAGATCGAGGAGGAGCTCACCTATCCGGGTCAGATCCGGGTGACCGTCGTGCGCGAGACCCGTGCGGTGGGCACCGCCCGCTGAGCCGGAACGCGGCCGCCGAGGCGGCGGTCCTGGCTGCGGTCCAGCCATCGGGCCAGCAGCGACAGCAGCCCGTTGGTGACGATGTACATCACCGCCATGACGGTGTAAATGGGCAGGGCGTACCTGCTGCCCAGATACTCGACCGCCCCGCGCCCCGACCGCAGCAGCTCGCTGTAGGCGATGACGTAGCCCAGCGAGGTGTCCTTGAGCAACGTCACCAGCTGGCTCACCAGCGTCGGGCTCATCCGCCGGATCGCCTGGGGAAACTGGATGAGGCGGAAGATCTGGACCGGCCGCAGCCCGACCGCCGCCGCGGCCTCCGTCTGCCCCCGGTCGACCGACTGGATCCCGGCGCGGAAGATCTCGCTGAGCACCGCCCCGTTGTAGGCGGTCAGCCCGATGACCAGGGCCCAGAACGCCGAGAGCCGCCAGCCGAGCGCCGGCAGACCGAGGTAGGCGAACAGGATGAGCATCAGGACGGGCAGGCTGCGGAACAGCTCCACCAGCAGCGTGGCCGGGATGCGTACCGCCCGGCGCCGGGACAGCCGGGCCAGGGCAAGCAGGGTCCCCACCGCCGAGGCGAACAGCATCGCGGTCAGCGCGGCGCGCAGCGTGTCGAGCAGCCCGTTCCACAGCAGGGTGCGCAGCGCCGGCTGATCGACGAAGACACTCCAGCGCTTGCCGTCGAGCTGGCCAGAGTCGGCGAGGCGGAGCACCGCCAGCGTGACCAGCCCGACGAGGACAGCGGCGGCCACCACGCTCGCGATCAGGATGCGACGCCGACCACGCGGACCCGGTGGATCGGCCAGGATGATCTCGGTGCTCATTGCGCCCTCGCCACCCGTCGTTCGGCCAGGGACAGCCCGGCTGCCAGCACCACGGTGAGGATCAAGTATGCCACCACGCCGCCGAGCAGCACGGCGATCACCGCGTCCGGATTGGCGGTCGTGAGCCGTTGGACCATGCCGGTCAGCTCTTGGACGCCGAACGCCGCGGCGATCGAGGTGTTGCGGATCAGTGCGCTCACCACGCTGCCCAGCGGTTGCAGCACGTTGCGGAACGCCTGCGGAAGAATGATCATTCGTAGTGTCTGGGAGAAGGTCAGGCCCAGCGCACGAGCCGCTTCGGCCTGACCGAGGTCGACCCCATTGATCCCGGAACGCACCGCCTCGCAGACCAGCGCGGCGTGATAGATCGAGAGCGCGACCACCGCGAACGTGAAATACGAGAAGACGATGTCCAGCTGTGGCAGGACGAACACCACGAAGAAGAACACGACGGTCAGCGGGGTGTTGCGGACCGTCTGCACGTAGGCGGTGCCGGTCCAGCGCAGCGGGGGCACGGGGGAGACCCGCATCGCCGCGAGGACGGTACCGAGGATCAGCGCAGCCACGGACGCGAACAGGCTTAGCCCGACCGTCCGGCGGAAGCCCTCGGCGAAGATGTCGAGGTTGTCGATGACGGCGTCGATCGCTGTCCTCCCTCATGCGGTGGCGGGTGGACGACCGGTCGGCGCGGGTGAGGCCGACCGGTCGTGCCCCGAGCGATGATCGGCGGATGCCGTTCAGCCGGTGCCGGTCACCTGATATCGATCACCTGCTACCGGTCAACGGCCGCCGCTCAACGGCCCTCGACCCGCGGAGCGGATCAGGACGTGTACCGGTCGACGGCCGGGGGAGTGGGCACGGTCGGCTCCACCTTGCCGAGGGTCGAGGTGTACGCCTTCTCCCAGCGCCCGTCCTTGTAAGCGGCCTCGAGCGTGTCGTTGATGAAGTTCCGGAACGCGTCGTCACCCTTCTTGAGGCCGATGCCGTAGGGCTCCTTCGTGAAGGTGCCACCCACCACCTTGAAGGCGTCAGGGTCCTTGTCGACGAGACCCAGCAGGATGCCCTTGTCCGTGGTGACCGCGTCGACCTGACCGTTCTTCAACGCGTCGGCGCACTTGCTGTACACATCGAACAGCACGAGCTGGGCGGTGGGCGCCACCCGGCGGATGTTCTCGGCCGGCGTGGATCCGCTGACCGAGCACACCTTCTTGCCGGCAAGGGTGTCCTTGCCGGTGATGTCGGTGTTGTTCTTCGAGACCATGATGGACTGGCCGGAGACGTAGTACGGCCCCGCGAAGTCGACGACCTTCTTTCGTTTGTCGTTGATTGTGTAGGTGGCCACCACGAGGTCGACCCGGCCCTGCTGGATGAAGGGTTCACGGTTGGCCGACACTGTCTCCACGTAGGAGACCTTGTCGCGCGGGATGCCCAGGGCATCCGTGACGATCTTCGAGATCTCGACGTCGAAGCCCTCGGGCTGGCCGCTGAGGTTCTTCAGCCCGAACAGGTTCTGGTCGAACTTCGTCCCGATGATGATCTTTCCGGCGTCGTGCAGCCGGGCCATGGTGGTGCCGGCGGTGAAGGTCACCGAGGGGGTGGGTGTCGAGGTGTCATCGCCGCTGCTCCCACAGGCACTCAGTCCGAGGGCGGCGAGCAGCGTCGCGCCGGCGAGGAGCGCGCCGCCGCGCCTGCGGCGGCGTTCGCGTGACATCCCGCCGGAGCTCCCGTTGGGATGCCCGGCGGCGGGGCGTCGCGTCCGGCTGAACGGTGTACGCATGACCGATCCTCTCGCAGTGCTCCGGACCGCGGGTCCGGAGCAGGTGATCTGGCGTCGGGTGGTGTGTGTCCCCCTGAGGAACTGCGTCCCTCTGGTGGTGCGTGCCTGCTGGTGTGCCTCCGGGTGCCGGCGGCGCGGTGGGCGGTGGGCGTGACCGGGTCGGGTCGGTGGAGGTTCAGTGCTGCAGGACCCGGGCCAGGAAGTCCCGGGCGCGCTCGGTCCGCGGCGCGGCGAAGAAACTCTCCGGCGGGGCGATCTCGAGGATGCGACCGTCCGCCATGAAGGCCACCCGGTCCGCGGCGGAGCGCGCGAATCCCATTTCGTGGGTGACGACGATCATGGTCATGCCGCTGGTGGCCAGCGACCTCATCACGTCCAGCACCTCGGAGATCATCTCTGGGTCGAGCGCCGAGGTCGGTTCGTCGAAGAGCATGAGCACGGGATCCATCGCCAGCGCCCTGGCGATGGCGGCGCGCTGCTGCTGGCCGCCGGAGAGCTGGCGGGGCAACCGGTCCGCCTTGTCGGCGATCCCCACGCGTTCCAGTAGTTCCTGGGCCCGGGCGCGGGCCTGCAAGCGGTTGTGCCCCAGGACCTTGACCGGTCCCAGGGTGACGTTCTCGAGCACCGTCTTGTGCGCGAAGAGGTTGAACGATTGGAACACCATTCCAACCCGTGATCGCATCCGGGCGAGCTCACGGCTCTCCGTGGGCAGGGGACGGCCCTCGAAGAGGATCCGGCCCTCGTCGATCGTTTCCAACCGGTTGACGCAGCGGCACAGGGTCGACTTCCCCGACCCCGAGGGCCCGATGATGATGACGACCTCGCCCGCCTCGACGGACAGGTCGACGTCGGCCAGGACCCGGTTGTCGCCGAACGACTTCCCGACGCCTTCCAGAGTCACCAAAGGCATGTCGACCTCCCGACACAATGGCGGTGTGGTGTTGGGCCGAGCGTCCCGGCGGCCTCATGATGGAACGGCCAGGCGCGCGGATCAGTCGTGGAGCCGACAGCTGGAGCGGTCGTCTCGCGCGGATTTCGGCGCACTGACGGGAACATTCGAGAATAGTATCCCTGCAGCTATGCAAATATATCGAGCGGGGTGTTGCCTGATATCTCGGGCGGTGTCCAGGCCGGGGTGGGGCGCCTCAGCTCCCGACGGGGAGGGTCCCGGCCCCGCAGGAGAGGCGGCCCGCGACGCGATCCCGTCCCCGCCGGACCCAGCCCAGACCCCAACCCAGCCCAGACCCCAGACTCGACCCCGGACCCGGCTACGGCCCGGTGCACGCGCCGTAGGCTGGTCGGGTGAACGGCCGCAGCTACGAGGTCCGCACGTTCGGGTGCCAGATGAACGTCCACGACTCCGAACGGCTCTGTGGGCTGCTGGAATCCGCCGGCTACTCCCCGGTCGATCCCGGCGGCGAGGCGGATGTGGTCGTGTTCAACACCTGCGCGGTGCGGGAGAACGCCGACAACCGCCTGTACGGCAACCTCGGCCAGCTAGTCCCGGTGAAGAAGGGCCATCCGGGCATGCAGATCGCGGTCGGGGGCTGCCTCGCCCAGAAGGACCGGGCCGCGATCCTCGACCGGGCGCCCTGGGTTGACGTGGTCTTCGGCACGCACAACCTGCACCGACTGCCCGTGCTGCTGGAGCGCGCGCGGCACAACGCGGCGGCCCAGGTCGAGATCGCCGAGGCCCTGGAGGTCTTCCCGAGCTCCCTGCCGACCCGGCGGGCCAGCCATCACTCGGCCTGGGTCAGCATCAGCGTGGGATGTGACAACACCTGCACCTTCTGCATCGTCCCCAGCCTGCGTGGCCGCGAGCGTGACCGCCGGCCGGGCGACGTGCTCGCCGAGGTCGAGGCCCTGGTCGCGGAGGGCGCCCTGGAGATCACACTGCTGGGACAGAACGTCAACTCCTACGGGCGCTCGCTGGGCGATTCCGGTGCCTTCGCGAAGCTGCTGGCCGCCTGCGGTCGCGTCGACGGTCTCGAACGTGTCCGATTCACCTCACCGCATCCGCGCGACTTCACCGACGACGTCATCGAGGCCATGGCGACCACCTCGAACGTGTGCCACCAGCTGCACATGCCGTTGCAGTCCGGGTCGGACACCGTGCTGCGCCGCATGCGCCGCTCGTACCGTCGGGACCGTTTCCTCGGCATTGTCGAGCGGGTGCGGGCGGCCATGCCCGACGCGGCCATCACCACCGACATCATCGTCGGCTTCCCTGGCGAGACCGAGGCGGACTTCGCCGATACCCTCGACGTGGTGCGGGCGGCCCGGTTCTCCGGCGCCTTCACCTTCCAGTACTCGCCTCGCCCGGGCACCCCGGCAGCGACCATGGACGCCCAGGTGGACCGGGCGACCGTGGCCGACCGGTATACCCGGCTGGTGGCCCTGCAGGACGAGATCTCCTGGGCGGAGAACCGGGCCCTGGTCGGCCGGCGGGTCGAGGTGCTGGTCTCGGAGGGGGAGGGGCGCAAGGACGGCGCCACCGGCCGGATGTCCGGCCGGGCTCGGGACGGACGGCTCGTGCACTTCCGCGCGGACGAGGCCGCGAGCTCGTCCACCGGCTCGGGCCCGAGGGCGGGCGGCGCCGCGCCCGCGGTCGCGGTGGCGGTCGCGCCTACGGTGCGCCCGGGCGACGTCGTCGAGACGGTGGTGACGCGGGCAGCACCCCATCACCTCACCGCCGACGGCCCCCTGCGGTCCCACCGGGCGACCCGTGCGGGGGACGCGTGGGCGCTCGGGCGTGACGGTGACGGTGGCGGTGCGGCAGCCGCGCAGCAGCCGGCAGACGGACGGCCGATCGTCACCCTGGGCATCCCGTCCCTGCGGCCGTCCTCGCCCGATCCCGTCGGCCCGGCGTCGGCCGACGCGGCGTCGGCCGGCGCGGACGCCTGCTGTACTCCGGTACGTCGATGACCCTCGTCGCCGCCGCGGTCTGTCCTCATCCTCCGTTGCTGGTTCCCGAGGTCGGCCGTGGTGAGCCGGTCGAGGCGCGGGCCGTCGCGGTGGACGCGGTGCGCCTGCTGTGTGCCGCCGAGCCGGACACGATCGTGGTGGTGGGTGACGCGGCGACCGAGGTGTCCTACGGCCCCGCCGCGTCCGGGTCGCTGGCCGGCTTCGGGGTGGATCTCCGGGTGGATCTTGGCCCGACCGCGCCGGCCCCCGAGCCGTCGTCCGTCCTGTCGTCGCCCGCTCTACCGTTGTCGATCACGATCGGCGCCTGGCTGCTGGGCGTCGTCGGTTGGCCCGGCGCCCGCACCGCCGTCGGGGTGCCCGCGGAGATCTCCCCGGACGGGGCCGTCGCACTCGGATCGCGGCTGGTCGCGGGCTCCGCTCCGCAGGAGCGCCTCGCCCTGCTCGTGATGGGCGACGGCTCGGCCTGTCGCACGCTGAAGGCTCCCGGCGGGTTGGACCCACGGGCCGCGGCGTTCGACGCGACCGCCGCCGCGGCGCTGGCCGCAGGGGATCCGGCCGGCCTGCTCGCCTTGGACCCGGGGTTGGCCCGGGAGCTGCTCGCCGCGGGCCGGGCGTCCTGGCAGGTCCTGGCCGGCGCCCTGCTCGCCGCGACCCGGGACGGCCCGGGCCCGGCGTCCCCGGGCCCGGGGTCCCTGGGCCCGGGGTCATGGAACAGTGACCTCCGGTATGACGACGCGCCGTATGGTGTCGGCTATCTGGTTGCCCTCTGGACACGGGATGTTGCCGAGCGAGGATGAACGGGCAGGAGGAACCGCGCCGGGGACCGGTGGTGGCGGTCGTGGGGCCGACCGCCGGCGGCAAGAGTGACCTCGGCATCGAGATCGCGCTCGCCCTCGGCGGCGAGGTGGTGAACGCGGACTCGATGCAGCTCTACCGTGGGATGGACATCGGTACCGCCAAGGTTCCCGAGGCGGAGCGTCGCGGGGTGCCCCACCATCTGCTCGACGTGTGGGACGTGACGCATCCCGCGGACGTCGCGAGCTTCCAGGCGGACGCCCGCCGGATAATCGACGGCCTGCTCGCCGCCGGGCGCATTCCGGTGCTGGTCGGCGGTTCCGGGCTCTACGTCCGCGCGGTTCTTGACAATCTTGCCTTCCCGGGGACCGATCCGGGCGTCCGGGCGCGGTGGGAGGAGGAACTGGCCCGCGTCGGCGCCCCGGCGCTGCACGACCGGCTGGCCGCGCGGGCGCCGCAGGCCGCCGCGGCGATCCTGCCCAGCAACGGCCGGCGGATCGTGCGTGCCCTGGAGGTCGTCGAGCTCACCGGAACCTTCACGGCCACCCTGCCGGAGCACCGCTCGGTCTATGAGGTCGTGCAGATCGGCGTGGATCGCCCCGATCTCGACCAACGGATTGCGGACCGGGTGGAGAAAATGTGGGGTGCTGGTTTTCCTGACGAAGTGCGAAGGTTGGTGGAATGCGGCCTGCGGGAAGGCCGAACCGCGTCTCGCGCACTGGGATATGCCCAGGTTCTGGCCTGGTTCGACGGCGCAATGGACTCCGCCGAACAGGCCAAGCTCGCCACAATTACGGCGACGCGGCGCTTTGCCCGTCGACAAAGATCCTGGTTCCGGCGGGATAACCGGATAGCCTGGTTGGACCAACCAGATGTCACCCAGGTGCGACGGCTGGTGGGTTCGCTCTGACGGGTGATCGGCCGACCGGGTCGGGGTCGATCGGGCCGCCGCCAATGCGCGGCGTCGCCGGTGACCGGTGCGCGGCGGCCGGTCCCGCACGGCGTCTGGAGAGATCGATGTGACCGCGCCCACCTCTGATGCTGGTACCCCACCCGACGATGCTGGTACCCCACCCGACCTGACTCTCGTCCCCGCGCTCTATGCCGCCTTCGACGATGGTTCTCTGCGGCTGCACTTCCAACCGGAGGTCGACCTGCGCAACGGGTCGGTGCCGGGGATGGAGGCCCATCCGCGGTGGCTGCACCCGGAACGCGGGGTGCTGGGTCCGGCGGATTTCATGCCGATCGCCGCGGCCGCGGGCCTCGTCCATCAGGTGGACCAGTGGGTGCTGCGGATGGCCGTGACCGAGGCGCGCACCTGGCATCGGATGGCGGTCGGGACGCCGATCCGCCCGCCCCGGTTGTGGGTGAACATCGATGGCCGCCAGCTTGCCAGCCTCGCCTTCGCGGCCGAGGTCGACCGGCTCGTCTCGGGCCGGGTGCTGCCGGCCGGGGCGATCGGCCTTGAGTTCAGCGAGCAGACCCTCGGACTCGCCGCGCCGATGGTGCCCCGGTTGCTGACCCGGCTGCGTGCCCTCGGGGTGGCGATCGCCGTCGGGTCCTTCGGCACGTGGCTGGGCTCGTTGGCCGTGCTCGACCAGCTGCCGTTGAACCTCGTCAAGATCGACGGTCTGTTCCTGCGGGCGACGATGAAGGACCTCGAGGGTGAGGCCGTGCTCGCGGCCATCGTCCGGCTTGCCCACCAACGCGGCCTGCCCGTCGTCGCCGACGATGTCGACACCGCGCGCCTGGCGTCCCGGGTGGTGGATCTCGACTGCGATCGCGCCATCGGACCGGTGTTCTGTCCGCCGGTGCCGGTGGAGGACGCTCGGATGATCGCTCTCGGGCGAGGCCGGCCCGACCGCTGGTACAAGCCGTCGCATTCCGACGACCGGATGCGGGAGTGGGCGCGGGCCGCAGCCGGCTGACGCCGCCGCGGGAGCCCGGTCGTCAGGTGCCGAGCGGCATCCCCCGTACGATCGGCGACGTGCGGGACGAGCTGGAACTGCGATTCGTCAAGGGCCACGGGACGGGCAACGACTTCGTCCTGCTGCCGGATCCCGACGGGGACCTCGACCTCACCGCGGACCTGGTGCGCGCGCTGTGCGACCGACGGACCGGCATCGGGGGCGACGGGGTGCTGCGGGTGGTGCTCTGCGCCGCGGTTCCCGAGGCGGCCGGTCTGGCCGGCCGGGCGCGCTGGTTCATGGACTACCGCAATGCTGACGGTTCGGTTGCCGAGATGTGCGGTAACGGCGCCCGGGTGTTCGCCCGCTACCTCGTCGACGCCGGATACGCCCAGCCCGGACGGTTCCACGTCGCGACCCGCGCCGGGTTGCGGCTCGTCGAGGCCGCGGTGGACGGTGACGTCACGGTCGACATGGGACCGCCGCGGATCATCGACGGACCCGGGGCCCCGGTCACCGTCGCCGATCGTGACTTCACCGCGACCGCGGTCTCGATGGGTAATCCGCACGCGGTCTGCTTCGCCGGCGACCTGGACGTCGCCGGGCTGCGTCGGCTCGACCTGACCCGACCACCGTCCTTCTCCCCGGTTGACTTCCCGGACGGGGTGAATGTGGAGATCGTCGTCGACCGGCCGGCTGGGGTGGCGATGCGGGTGTTCGAACGTGGGGTCGGGGAGACCGCGTCCTGCGGCACCGGTGCCTGCGCGGTCGCGGTGGCCTGGGCGGCCCGGCGAGGTGCCCGGCCGGCGGGTGCGCCGGTCGAGGTCGAGGTGGATGTGCCCGGCGGCGGCCTGGTCGTGATCTGGCAGCCGGAGACCGTGCTGTTGCGAGGGCCCGCCGAGCTGGTCTTCGACGGCGTGCTGCGCCGTGCGGAGGCCCACGACCCGGTCGGGTGAGGTGTCCGTTTCCTGCAAGACCCGGCCCGCCTGCCTGCCCTACGGTGCCCTCATGCCACCATCGTTCACCCTGACCGGTGTGATCGTCGCTGATATGGCCCGGTCCCTGGCGTTCTACCGCCGGCTCGGCCTCGACCTGCCCGCCGGGGCCGACGCCCAGCCGCACGTCGAGGTGCAGCTGCCCGGCGGTCCGCGCCTCGCGTTCGACAGCGAGGCGACCATCCGATCCTTTGATCCGCGCTGGTCGGCGGGTACCGGCTCGCCGCGGGTCGGGCTGGCCTTCGCCTGCGACACGCCGGACGAGGTCGACGAGGTCTACGCCGACCTCGTCGGCGCCGGTCACGCCGGCCACCTTCCGCCCTGGGACGCCTTCTGGGGCCAGCGGTACGCGGTCGTGCTCGATCCAGACGGCAACCACGTCGACCTCTACGCCCCACTGCCCGTAGCGGCCGCGACATCCGCGACATCCGACACCGAGACGTCCAGCTCGTCCTGAACGTTGACATTTCGGATGAGGTGAGTCGGCGGAACTCCGGCGAGCGCGCGTACCTCCCGGGCGAGGTGCGCCTGGTCGGCGTAGCCGGCCTCGGCCGCCACGACCGCGAACGGGATGCCGGCCCGCGCCGCGTGCAGGGCGTCCTGCATCCGGAGGATCCTGGCGAGCGTCTTCGGGCCATATCCGAAGACACGCCGGCAGCGACGCAGCAGCTGGCGTTCGCTCAGCCCGACTGTGCGCGCGAGGTCGTCCACAGGCGCCCGGGCGCGGGCACCCGCCAGAACGGCGGGAACCAACCGGTCCACGAGCGCCGGGTGAACGGGCCGGGCGGCGATCGACGACTCGAATGCGACCAGGGGATCAGCGGCCATGGCGAGCCGCTCGGCGAGTCGCTGCGCCGGTCCGTCGCCCCACAGGTCGGTGAGCGGGACGCGTTGGTCGCGCAGTTCGTCCGCGGCCACTCCGAGGTGGGATGGTCCAGAGCCCGAGTCGAAGCGGAGCCCGACGTGCCGCACGCCTGGTGCCCAGCGCACCAGCTTCGCCGCCGTGTCCGGCCCCGCGACGATCAGATTGGCGTCGGAACTCCAGATGATGTCCATGCATCCGTCCGGCAACACTCGCCGACTGCCCACCACACCTGTGCGCTCGGTGCGCTCGGTGCGGTCCGAGGGTCCGGTGCGGTCCGGATGCCGGTCCGCCGTCGTCCGCGTGGTGTCCGGGGGGTGTCCAGGGGGAGTCGGGCGGCCCGAGCTGTCCCAGATCGTCGCGGCGAGGCGGTGGGCCCGTCTTTCGTGGTACTCGTGGTACACGTCGCAGAGGCTACGTCGGCGGGGCGGCAAAACGGTTCGCGATCGACGTGGTGACGTGGGACCCTGGTTGGCGACGGGATTCGCCGGGAAACGAGGGGGAGGCGCGCCACGAGTGCGGCAGGGTCTTCCGGTCCGGCGGATCCTCCTCGGGCCACCGGGTCGTGGGGCCCGGCCGGAGCAAGCGGCACGGAATGATCGCGGAATGGTGCGGTAGCGGGCCGCGTTGAGAACGGATGGTATGACACTTCCTGCTGACGCCTTCGATGCGTCCACTCTCGACAGATCCCTCATCAAGCTGACCGAAGCCGATTCGTCTTACCTGCCGAACTTCTTCGACGATTCTGGGGACGGTTTCGACCTGGAGGATCGCGCCGCGTTGCGGCGGGTTCCCGGTCTCGCCACCGAGCTCGACGACGTCACCGAGGTCGAGTACCGGCAGCTGCGGCTGGAGCGTGTCGTCCTCATCGGCGTATGGACGTCGGGTTCCCCGCGGTCGGCCGAGAGCTCCATGGCGGAGCTCGCGGCGCTCGCCACGACCGCCGGTTCGGTGGTGCTCGACGCGCTCGTGCAGCGTCGCGACCGGCCGGATGCCGCGACTTACGTCGGTTCGGGCAAGGCCCGCGAGCTCGCCGAGGTCGTCGCGGCGACCGGCGCGGACACGGTGGTCTGCGATGGCGAGCTCACCCCGGGTCAGCTGCGGCAGCTGGAGGAGGTCGTCAAAGTAAAGGTCATCGACCGGACGGCCCTCATCCTGGACATCTTCGCCCAGCACGCGACCTCTCGCGAGGGCAAGGCCCAGGTCGAGCTCGCGCAGTTGCAGTACATGCTGCCCCGGCTGCGTGGGTGGGGTGAGTCGATGTCGCGGGCCGCGGCCAGTGGCGGCGGCCGGGCGCCCATCGGTACCCGTGGTCCCGGTGAGACGAAGATCGAGACCGATCGTCGGCGGCTGCGGGCCAGGATGGCGCGGTTGCGCCGCGAGCTCGCCGCGATGACGACCGTGCGGGAGACCAAGCGTTCCGCCCGGCGGCGGGGTGAGGTCCCCAGCGTGGCGATCGCCGGTTACACCAACGCCGGTAAGTCGTCGCTGCTCAACCGGCTGACCGGCGCGGGTGTCCTGGTCGAGGACGCGCTGTTCGCCACCCTTGATCCGACCGTGCGGCGGGCGACCCTGCCGGACGGCCGGGCCTTCACCCTGACCGACACCGTCGGATTCGTCCGGCATCTGCCGCATCAGATCGTCGAGGCGTTCCGCTCGACGCTGGAAGAGGTCGCCGATGCCGATCTCATCCTGCACGTTGTGGACGGATCATCGCCGGAGCCGGCCGCGCAGATCTCCGCCGTGCGCGAGGTTCTCAACGACATCGACGCGGGCGGCGTTCCCGAGCTGATCGTCGTCAACAAGGTGGACGCCGTGGAGCCGACGGTCGTCGCGGGGTTGCGCCAGCTCGCCCCGGACGCCGTGTTCGTCTCGGCACGCACGGGCGAGGGGCTGGCCGCGCTGGTCGACGCGCTCTGTGCCCGGGTGCCGCATCCCGACGTGGAGATGCGCGTGCTCGTGCCCTACACCCGGGGCGACTTGGTCTCCCGGGTGCACGCGAACGGCGAGGTGCTCACGATGGAGCACACCGAGACCGGTACCCGGCTGTCCGCCCGGGTTTCCTCGGGACTCGCGGCGGAGCTGCACGCCTACCGGGCCTGAGCCCAGGAGCGATCAGACGCGAGGCAACCCGGCCGGCCGCCCGCCGGGCGGCCGGCCGATCCACATCAAACCCTGCGGAGCACAGCCACGATCCGGCCGAGGATGGTCGCATCCTCACCGGGGATGTCGGCGAAGGCCGAGTTCTCCGGATGTAGCCAGATCTTGCCGTCCCGAACCCGCAGACGCTTGACCGTCGCCTCCCCGTCGATCATTGCGGCGACGATCTCCCCGTTGTCCGCGACCGGCTGCTGGCGGACGACCACCCAGTCACCGTCGCAGATCGCCGCGTTGATCATCGAGTCGCCGACGACCCGGAGCAGGAACAGAGTGCCCTCGCCGACGATCTCCCTGGGTAGCGGGAAGACGTCCTCGACCGCCTGCTCGGCCAGGATCGGGCCACCGGCGGCGATCCGGCCCAGCACCGGCACGTAGGCCGCGTCCGACTTGCTTCCTTCGGTGGTGCCCGGCGCCGCCTCACCGACGATGGGAATCGTGCCCGCCACCGTCGTCGCGCCCGCGCCCACATCCGCGCGTTGCCGGGGGTGCTCGACGGTCAGCACCTCCATCGCTCTCGGGCGGTTCGGGTCCCGCCGCAGGTAGCCCTTCTCCTCGAGCACCTTGAGCTGGTGAGCCACACTACTGGTGCTGGTGAGGCCGACCGCCTCACCGATCTCCCGCACGCTGGGCGGATATCCGCGCCGCTCCACCGCGGCCCGGATGACCTCCAGCACCCTGCGCTGCCGGGGGGTCAGGCCCGCGTCCGTGGGGCCTTCGGGAAAGGCTCGCACGTTGCCGCGGGTTCCGCCCCGGCGCGTACCCCTGCCTTGGCTAGTCATCGCTTACCGCTCTCCTCGTCGCGTTTTTCTTCCGCCGTGCGGCCACCGGCCGGCCGGCGACCGCACGGCGGACCGTCCCGCTCCGGAAGCGGTCACCCACCGACTCGCCGCCGTCCGTGACCGGGGGAAACCGCCCGGTTCACACCCGACCGACTCGACGGTAACCGGCGGGTCGCAGAATCTCAAACGTCTGTTCGAGCGTGTCCCTGGCGGTTTCCGGTTCCCGATGCGACAATCGACCACGCGTTCGATCGAACGAAGGTTCGATCTTCGGTGTTCGGTGTCGTCGGAACGGGAGGGTGCCGTGGGATCCGCACACAGGGCGCGGGTCGTCGACCTGTCGATGGCCAGGGACCGGGTGGGTCATCGGCCGCCGGGTCGCCCGCCCGCACCCCCGCCGGGTCGCCCGCCCGCACCCCCGCCGCTCCGGCTGACCCGGCGGGGTCGGGTGGTGGTGGTATCGATCGTCGTGGCGGTCGTCGTGGCGGTAGCAATCATGATCATGCCTGGGGTGTCGATTGCCGGGCCGGATACCGCGGAGGCGCCGCGGCACCATCTGGTCATGCCGGGGGAGACGCTGTGGGAGGTGGCAGTGGCGCTCGACGAGAGCGCCGACACCCGGGTCATGGTGGACCGGCTGATGCGGCTGAACCACCTGCGGTCACCACTGATCGCCCCGGGCCAGTCGTTACTCCTTCCCTGACGCCCGGCTTCCCGGGTCCACGAGTGTCTCGGCGCAGGGTTCTCGCGCACCGTCGTCTTTCGTCCACGTGCGGTGCCACGTGCGATGCGGACCACACGGACCATACGGGGGTGCTGTCCTCATCTCTGGGGCCGTGCGCTACCTTGGACACAACATCTGGTGCTTACCGGGGTGTAAGTCATCCACAGGTTGTTCCACAGGTCTTCCGCGGGGAGCTGGCGGTCCATCCACAAGGTGGTCTGTCCGGCGTGGATGCCGGGTCCTCAACGGTGTCCCTCATCCCCGGTCCGGGGCGGTCGGCTCCGGCGCGGGCGAAGGAGGCGTAGCGCGTGCGGTGCCCGTTCTGCCGGCATCCGGACAGTCGCGTCGTTGACAGTCGGGAGGCCGAGGAGGGTTCGGCGATCCGCCGCAGGCGGTCCTGCCTGTCCTGCGGTCGCCGGTTCACTACGATGGAGGAGGCGTCCCTTCAGGTTCGCAAGCGCAGTGGGGCGGCCGAGCCGTTCAGCCGGGCCAAGGTCATCGCCGGTGTCCGCAAGGCCTGCCAGGGCCGGCCGGTGCGGGATGATGATCTCGCGCTTCTGGCGCAGCGGGTAGAGGACGCCGTCCGCTCGTCGGGGTCGGCGGAGGTGCCCGCGGAGGCGATCGGCCGGGCGATCCTCGGTCCGCTCCGTGAGCTCGACGAGGTGGCTTATCTCCGCTTCGCCTCGGTGTACCTGGCCTTCGAGTCGTTGACTGACTTCGAGTCCGCGATCGCCGCGTTGCGCTCCGAGGCCGCCGGACCTCCCACCACGCGGGATGGACCAGCACGACCGGTCCCGCGTGGCGCCGTCGATGTCTCGCCGGTGATCGGCACCCAGCAGGTGCATAGCAGGTAGGGCCGGGACCGCTCGACCGAAAGCGTCATACATCGCCCTGGCTCGCCGTGCCGGCCCGGTCCCGCCGGCGACGGGTGACATCCCGCGTCGCGGCCGTGCGAGGACCGCGGACCTCCCGGACGGCACGCATGCGGCCCGGCTCGACCTGGCTGGTGCCGTTCGCCGTGCGTGTGTTTGCCGTGCGCGTGCTCGTCCCCGCGGGCACCGCCGTGCGTCGAGGTCCGGCCCCGCACCGTCCCGACGTCCACTGGCTGCGGCCTGGGGCGGGGATGCCCACAACACATTGTTGAAGGTTGAAGCTGACGAGTGAAGACGAGGAGCGTCATGACCGACAGCCGCGGCACGAAGCCGAGCAGGTCAGCGGCGAAAGCGAGTGGGTTGAAGATCCAGCGGTCACGTACCACCGCCGGCGTCCACCCGTACGACGAGGTCACCTGGGAGTCCCGGGACGTCGTCATGACCAACTGGCGGGACGGCTCGGTCAACTTCGAGCAGCGGGGAGTGGAATTCCCGCAGTTCTGGTCGGTGAACGCCTCCAACATCGTTACCAGCAAGTACTTCCGTGGGGCGCCCGGCACGCCGGGGCGGGAGTGGTCGCTGCGGCAGTTGATCGATCGGGTCGTGCACGCCTACGGCGCGGCCGGCCGCGAGCACGGCTACTTCGCCTCGGACACCGACGCCGAGATCTTCGAGCACGAACTGACCTGGATGCTGCTCCACCAGGTCTTCAGCTTCAACTCGCCGGTCTGGTTCAACGTGGGAACCCCCGCGCCGCAGCAGGTCTCGGCGTGCCAGCCCTATGACGCCCTCGTCAGCACGCCATCCGGTCTGGTTCCCATCGGCGCCTTGGTGGAGACGGACGCGGTGGGGATGAAGGTCTTCGACGCGCACGGTCTGACCCAGGTGATCGCGACCAAGTCCAACGGCGTCAAGGACGTCCTGCGGATCTGGACGAGGGCCGGTCACGCGCTCGACGTCACCGCCGATCATCTGGTGTGGCGGAGCACCTCCGCGGGTGCCGGGGCCTTCGTCCCCGCCGGCGCGCTGCGGGCCGGGGACACCCTCGAGTGGCATCGCACCATCGCCCCGGGCGAGGGTGAGATCACTTCACGGGAGATCGCCGAGGCGGCGCTCGCGGGCCGGCTGCAGGCGGACGGTTTTGTTGGTCGGTACGCCGGTACGAACGCCTCGCTGACCATCGAGGCGATGACTGTGCCGACCCGGCTGTATGATGCTCCGCTACCCGTTGTCGCGGCTTATCTGCGCAGCCTGTTCCAGGCCGATGGCTACGTGTCCCGCCGGGAGCGCTCGACGCTGATCGGGCTGGACATGATCAGCGAGGGCCTCATTCGCGGGGTGCAGGGTTTGCTCGCCCGGTTCGGCATCTTCGCGCGGGTACGCCGCGAGGCGGATCCGCGACCCGACCGCCACGACCTCTGGAGCCTGGGCATTCAGAACGCCGGTGACCGGCGGACGTTCGCGGACGAGATCGGCTTCCTCGATCCGGTGAAGGCCGCGAAGCTGGAGGCGTCGTTCGATCAGCCCGGCCAGGCCGCGAAGCCGGTGAAGCGGTTGCAGATCGAGCGCATTGAGCCGCGCGGGCCGATGCCGGTCTACGACATCCAGACCGACAGCGGCGAGTACCTCTCCGCCGGCCTCCGTGTGCACAACTGCTTCATCCTCTCCGTGGACGACACCATGGAGTCGATCCTGAACTGGTACCGGGAAGAGGGGCTGATCTTCAAGGGGGGTTCCGGGGCCGGGCTCAACCTGTCCCGCATCCGGTCCTCGAAGGAGCTGCTGTCCTCCGGGGGCACCGCCTCCGGGCCGGTGAGCTTCATGCGCGGCGCCGACGCCTCGGCGGGTACGATCAAGTCCGGTGGCGCGACCCGGCGGGCGGCGAAGATGGTCGTGCTCGACGTCGATCATCCCGACATCGTCGAGTTCGTGGAGACGAAGGCCCGGGAAGAAGACAAGATCCGGGCGTTGCGGGACGCCGGCTTCGACATGGACCTCGGCGGGCGCGACATCGCCTCCGTGCAATACCAGAACGCCAACAACTCCGTCCGGGTGACCGACGAGTTCATGCGGGCGGTCGTCGACGGCGGCGGCTTCGACCTGCGGGCCCGCCTCGACGGCCGTGTCCTGGAGACGGTGGACGCCCGCGGGCTGTTCCACACGATCGCCGAGGCCGCGTGGGCCTGCGCCGATCCCGGCATCCAGTACGACGGAACGATCAACGACTGGCACACCTGCCCCGAGAGCGGCCGGATCAGCGCCTCCAACCCGTGCAGCGAGTACGTGCACCTGGACAACTCCAGCTGCAACCTGGCCTCGCTGAACCTGCTGAAGTTCCTGCGCCCGGACCGCAGCTTCGACGCCGAGGCGTTCGTCGCGGCGGTCGAGTTGATCATTACCGCGATGGACATCTCGATCTGCTTCGCCGACTTCCCGACGCCGGAGATCACCAGGGTCAGCCGGGCCTACCGGCAGCTCGGCATCGGCTACGCCAACCTCGGTGCCCTGCTGATGGCCAGCGCCCGGGCCTACGACTCGGACGGCGGCCGGGCGCTGGCCGCATCGATCACCTCGCTGATGACGGCCACCGCCTACCGGCGCTCCGCCGAACTCGCCGGGATCGTCGGCGCCTACGACGGCTTCGCCCGCAACGCGGACGCGCACCGGCGGGTGATGCGCAAGCATGCCGCCGCGAACGACGCGGTGCGCAGCGTGCACGCCGAGGACTCCCGGATCCTCGCCGTCGCGTCCCGGGAATGGGCCCGGGCGCAGACCGTCGGCGAGAAGCACGGATGGCGCAACGCGCAGGCCAGCCTGCTCGCCCCGACGGGCACGATCGGTCTGGCGATGGACTGCGACACCACCGGCATCGAGCCGGACCTCGCCCTGGTGAAGATGAAGAAGCTGGTCGGCGGCGCCAGCATGAGGATCGTGAACCAGACGGTCCCGGCGGCCCTGCAGGCGCTCGGCTACCCCGAGGAGACCATCGAGGCGATCGTCGAGTACATCGCCGAGTACGGGCACGTCATCGACGCTCCCGGCCTGCGTCCGGAGCACTACGAGGTGTTCGACTGCGCCATCGGGGAGCGCGCGATCTCCCCGATGGGCCATGTCCGCATGATGGCCGCGGTACAGCCGTTCCTCTCCGGCGCGATCTCGAAGACGGTGAACATGCCGTCGACCGCCACGGTCGCCGAGGTCGAGCAGATCTACCTGGAGGGGTGGCGGCTGGGCCTGAAGGCCCTCGCCATCTACCGGGACAACTGCAAGGTCGGCCAGCCGCTGACCGACGTCAAGGGGGCGAAGCAGGCCGCCGAGCTGGCCGCCACCCGGACCGGCACGGGAGTCGGGGTCGGCACGGGAGACGCGGTCGGGACCGCCGGCTCCGTCGGACCCGCCCCGGTGGAGGTCGAGTACCGACCGGTGCGCCGCCGGCTGCCGAAGACCCGCCCGTCGCGGACGGTGTCCTTCTCCGTCGGCGGGGCCGAGGGTTATCTGACCGCCGGTTCCTACCCGGACGACGGTCTCGGTGAGGTCTTCATCAAGATGTCGAAGCAGGGGTCCACCCTGGCGGGCGTGATGGACGCGTTCGCGATCGCCATCTCGATCGGCCTGCAGTACGGCGTGCCGCTGGAGGCGTACGTCAGCAAGTTCATCAACATGCGGTTCGAGCCGGCTGGGATGACCGACGACCCGGACGTGCGGATCGCCCAGTCAATCATGGATTATCTGTTCCGTCGCCTCGCGCTCGACTATCTCGACGCCGATCAGCGGGCCGAACTCGGCATCTCGACCGCGGCCGACCGGGCCCGTCGGGTCGCGGGTCAGTACGGTCCAGCGCCGGCGGTGGAGGCCGCGCGATCGGCGCAGCCCGCCGGGATCGACGGCCCGGCCGGATCCCAGGGGGCCGCGGTGACCGGATCCTCGGCTTCCGTCGCCGATCGGGGTGACCCGGGCGTCCCGCCCGGTCCGGCGGTAGGGAACGGCCCGGCGTACGTGGCACGGGAGTTGCGGCTGGCACCGCCCGGCGAGTCGCTCGTCGCGCAGACCGTGGTCGATGCTCCGCTCTGCTTCACCTGCGGGGTGACCATGCGGCCAGCTGGTAGCTGCTACGTCTGTGAGCAGTGCGGTTCGACCAGCGGCTGCAGCTAGGCGTCGCGGCGGCCGGTCCGACCGGGTGCCCGATGCGCATCGGGCACGCGGTCCGCATCGGGTGCCTGCTCCGCATCGGGTCCCTGCTCCGAGACAGTGCTCGGCGGTGTGGCTCAGTGCTCGGCGGCGAGGAGGTCGACCAGGAGCGCCGCGGTCCAGGAGAACCGGTTGCTGCCCGCGCCGGAACCGTCGAGGGGTGAGTAGTACTCGAACATCGCCCCGGACGATGCGATCATGTCGATCGTGTTCTGGCGCAGGTTCTCCGCGGCGTCGAGCCGACCGTAACGCTCCAGCCCGTCGGCAATCAGCCAGTTCATGTTGACCCAGACGGGACCCTGCCAGTAACACCGGGGAAGGAAGCCCGGGTCGTCGAGCGGCACGCTCGCGATGCCGAACCGGGACCAGTAGCGCGGTGAGGTGAGCGTCTTGACCATCTCGTCGACCCGGTCCTCGGGCACGACCCCGGCATAGAGCGGCAGGAACCCCGAGATCGTCTCGTGGCGCAGCAGCGTTCCCGTCCGGAAGTCGCGGCTGTAGTAGGTGCCGTCGGCGTGGAGCCGCTCGATCGCCTCGCGCGTCCTGTGCATGGACCGCCACAGCCAGGCGGGGATGGTCTGGCCGATCTCGGCGGCGATGGCGGTGAGGTGCTCGTTGGCCCGGATGAGGATCGCGTTGAAGGCGACGTCCTGGACGAGGGGGACGATGCTCCGACGGATCTCGCGGAAGTTGTAGTGCGCCCGCCGCAGCTCACGCACGATCCGGTAGAGCGTGAACAGGTCTCCCGAGGTGAGCCGCTCGTCGGGGGGAACCTCCTTGGAATCGCGCCGCAGCGCGTCCAGGGCGTCGCCGCCGTTGATCCGGCGCAGTGCCCGCACTCCCAGCGGAGCCGCCGGCCTGGTGATCTCCATCCAGGCCGGCGTGTTGTCCATCCCCGACTCCCAGGAGTGGACCAGGGTGACGAGACCGTCGTCGTCGGGGTCGCGTTCGAGGTAGAGCCACGTGTGGAAGCGCAGCAGGCCGGGGAACAACGCGCGGTAGAAGGCGTCGCGGGCGGATGGCGTCATCATGGCTGCGATCCGGACGGCGGCTTCGGCGATCATCGGCGGCTGGGTGACCCCCGTGCTCTGCACTCCGCCGGCGGTCGTGGTCACCTGGTCGCAGCGCCAGCGCTGCGGACCGGCGTGGTAGAAGTCCGAGGTCTCCGCGAAGATCACGTGGGGGATCATGCCGTTCGGCCACTGGCCTCGCAGCAGCGAGAGGACCTCCTTGGCGGCCCGTCCCGGGTCGAGACGGCGCAGTCCGATCGCGATGAAGCAGCTGTCCCAGAGCCACTGGTGCGGGTAGAGCGTCGGGGAGGGCCGGGTGATGTCGCCGAGGTCGTTGTCTCGTAGCACGTCGATCGCGGTTTCCCGTAGTGCCGCCAGGTCTGCGGGAAGGCTGGGGACGGACATCGTGTGAGAGTAGCGGTTACACGCTGTGCACAGAGGCAGGGTCCGTCGGGTGTGGCCCGCCTAACGGAATCGCCGTTCTCGAGCGCCTCGGCGTCGGGGTGGCGTCGGGGTGGCGTCGGCGGCGGCGCCCGCGTCGGCCCGCCGGTCCTTCCGTCCCGGTGGAGAGCCCGGGTCCGGGCCGGGTCGCGGGTGTCGGCTTGCCGACTACCGTTACGGGTTAGCACCGACTGGTGATCGTCAGAAAATATGGCACGGATGGTGGAACGCAAAAACTTCTACGGTGAGTAGTGGATCTGTTACTTAAAGTTGCCGTTGGCCTGATCCGCAGGCTGCTCGGCCACCAGAGAAGCTCAGGAGAGTTCGCGGTTCGCGCCACAGGGTGGAATCTGCCAGGTAGTCTTCGCGGCAGCGAGTGCAGCGTCTCGAGGGCTAGGGTCTACACTGCTTGGTAGGCCCGGCGATCGCTGATGTCCGGGTGTGCCTGCACGGGGAATGGTTCCGCGTCTTCGTTCGTTACCTCCCACGTGCACAGAACGAGACGACCCACCCGCACCGACCATCGGATTTGCCACTGATGACGCTGCCTGCTCTGGAACTTGCCGAGCGCACCGACGACAACCGCCCGCGTAGCCCGCGGCGTGCTCGTCGGGCCGCTCCTCCTGTCCGCACCGCTCCCAGCCGTTCGCTGGCCGCTGTTCCCGACGATACCGACGAGCTCGATGTGAGCGCGGTGGCCGAGGTCATCGCCCGTGGTCGCGAGGCCGGCGAGATCAGCCGCTCCGAGTTGCGTGATGTGCTCGAGTCCGCGGACATCGGTATTGAACTGTTGCCCGCTCTCATCGCGCGCCTCAACGCCGTTGGCATCGAACTCCTCGACGAGGAGGAAGCGAGCGACGACGCCACCGCCGCCAGCCGGTCCACCGCCGAACACGCGGGTACCGCCGACCTCGTGCGCATGTACCTGCGCGAGATCGGCAAGGTGCCGCTGCTCAACGCCGCCCAGGAGGTCGAACTCTCCAAGCGGGTCGAGGCGGGCCTGTTCGCTGAGTACAAGCTCGAGAGCGTCCCCGACCTGCCCGCCGACCTTCGTCGTGATCTCGGTCTGCTGGTCAAGGACGGCCATGCCGCCAAGCAGCAGCTCGTCTCGGCGAACCTGCGGCTGGTGGTCTCCGTCGCCAAGAAGTACAGCGGTCGCGGGATGACCCTGCTGGATCTGGTCCAGGAGGGCAACCTCGGTCTTATCCGCGCGGTGGAGAAGTTCGACTACGCCAAGGGCTACAAGTTCTCGACCTATGCGACCTGGTGGATCCGCCAGGCCATCGGCCGGGCGCTCGCCGATCAGGCGCGGACGATCCGCATCCCGGTCCACGTGGTCGAGCAGATTAACAAGATCACCCGGTTGCAGCGCCAGCTTGTCTCCACGCTCGGCCGTGAGCCGACCGACGAGGAGCTCGCCCTCGAGCTGGACATGCCGATCGAGCAGGTGGTGGAGCTGCGCCGGTATGCGCAGGACACCGTCAGCCTGGAGACCTCGGTCGGTGACGATGGTGACTCCGTGCTCGGTGACTTCATCGAGGACTCCGACGCGACCTCCCCGGCGGACGCCGCCTCCTACGGCGCCATGCAGGACGAGATCGAGAACGTCCTCGGTGGCCTGAGCCCGCGGGAGCGCGAGGTGATGCGGCTGCGCTTCGGTCTCGCCGACGGCAAGCAGCACACCCTCGCCGAGGTGGGCAACCGGCTCGGCCTGACCCGTGAGCGCATCCGTCAGATCGAGCGGGACACGCTTCGGGAGTTGCGCAAGCCCGCCGTCGCCGGTCGGCTGCGCGAGTTCCTCGACTGATCGATCGGGCGAGCGCACCTGCGGTCGAGTCCGCGGGGGCACGTCCACGGGTGCACGGTGCGGTACGGGTGCACGGTGCGGCACGGGTGGAAGACAGGAGTACCGCGATCATGGCGGTCACGTCATGATCGCGGGATCGATGAAAGTCGGATCTTCGTTTTTGCCGGGTGAAGATCCGACTTTGCTGTATCAAGCTCCGGGTTCGGCTTCTCCGTCGGATCCGGTGCCGGGTTCCAGTGCGCTTCCCGTCATCGGCTCCGACGCCGACCGCCGCGACCGGGCCGAGGCGGCGGCGAAGGGCAGCAGGGCATCGGGGTTGGCGACCGAGTCGAGGCTCACGGCCTCGTCCAGGGCGGTCCCGGCGAGCAGGCGCTTCACCGGTACCTCGAGCTTCTTGCCGGTGTGGGTCCGAGGGACCTCGGTGATCTCGATGATCCGGTCGGGAACGTGGCGTGGGCTGAGTTCGGCGCGCAGAACCTCGCGCAGCCGAGCGGCCACCGCCTCGGTCAGGCCGGGCTCGGTGAGGACGACGAAAAGGAGCAGCTCGCCGTGCCCGCGCTCGTCCGCGGTGTCGACCGCGAGGCTGTCGGCGATCCCGGGGACCCGCTCGACCACGCTGTAGAGCTCGCTGGTACCGATCCGGACGCCGCCGCGGTTCAACGTCGCGTCCGAACGTCCCTGGATGACGACGGCACCGGTAGGTGTGATCCTCGCCCAGTCCCCGTGGCGCCAGACGCCGGGGTAGACGGAGAAGTAGCTCTCCCGCAGCCGGCCGCCGTCCGGGTCAGCCCAGAAGCACAGCGGCATGGACGGCATCGGCGCGGTCACGACAAGCTCACCGACCTCGTCGACGACCTCCTCGCCGGCCTCGTCGAAGACGCGCACCGCGCAGCCCAGCGCGCGTGATCCGATCTCCCCGGCCCGCACCGGCATCGTCGGCAGGCCCGCCACCAGCGCCGTGCAGACGTCGGTGCCACCGCTGATCGACGACAGCATCACGGTCGGGCTCACCGCTTCGTACACCCAGGCATAGCCGGCTGCGGACAGTGGCGATCCGGTCGATCCGACGGTGCGCAGCCTGGACAGATCGGCGAACTCGCGCGGGACCAGCCCGGCGTCCTCGCAGGCCTGCAGGTAGCCCACGGACGTGCCCAGGCACGTGAGCTCCAGGGCCTCCGCCAGACCGAACAGGGTGCCGAGCGCCGGATAGCCGGGCGCTCCGTCGTAGAGCACGACGGTCGCGCCGACGAGCAGACCGGAGACCAGATAGTTCCACATCATCCAGCCGGTCGTGGTGAACCAGCAGAACCGGTCGTCCGGACCGAGATCGAGGTGCAACGCCAGCGACTTCAGATGCTCCAGCAGGATACCGCCGTGGCCGTGCACGATCGCCTTGGGGGGGCCGGTCGTGCCGGACGAGTAGAGGATCCACAGCGGCGCGTCGAAGGCGACCCGGGTGAACTCGGGCTCGGAGGTCTCCGAAGCCATCAGCTCGTCCCAGGTGAGCAGCCCCGGCAGCCCCGCGGCCCGGGCCCGGGAGAGCGCGTCCGGCCACAGGTACGGCACGATCACGCTTGCCCCGAGTCCCGGCAGGTCGCCCGCGAGCGCGGCGAGGGTGTCGAGGGCGTCGTAGCTCTTCCCGCCGTAGCTGTAGCCGTCAACGCCGATCAGGACCTTCGGGTCGATCTGGCCGAACCGCGCGCGCAGGGCCGTCGGGCCGAGCTCCGGCGAGCACGACGACCACACCGCGCCGATGCTGGCGGTGGCCAGCATCCCCACCATCGCGTAGACGGTGTTCGGCAGCACGGCGCAGACCCGGTCACCCTCGGCGACACCCAGGCTCCGCAGTCCCGCCGCCGCCTTCGCCACCTGCCGGCGCAGCTCGTCCCAGGACACCACGGCCGTGGCACCGTCCTCGCGCACGGCGATGACGGCCGGGGCCGGCCCGCGCCGGGTGAGCGCGTTCTCCGCGTAGTTCACCCGGGCACCGGGAAACCAGACCGCGCCGGGCATCGCCGCGTCGGCGAGCGCCGGACCGGTGCCGCGGTCCCCCTCGACCGCGCAGAAATCCCAGATCGACTCCCAGAACGTGTCCAGGTCGGTGACAGACCACTCCCACAGGCGCGTGTCGTCGGCGAGCTCAACCCCCCGCTCGGCGGCGAGCCAGGCGCGGTAGTTGGTCACCGCGGCCTGGCTGATCCGACGGGGAGGCGGTTCCCACAGTGGCGTGCCGGCAGCCACCGACCCACCATCACGGCCGGCCGGCTGCCGCCCGTCTTCCATCGCCGCATGGTCCGGTGTCACTCGGTCTGCTGCCACGGGCACTGACCCTAGGCCATTCCGGGCAGATCTACGTGCCTCATCGATGGCCCCGGATCCTCGTCATCGACACCACCGCTATCTCTGGGAGCGTGATCGGGCTACGGTCGACAGATGGGTGTCCCGGGCGATTCCGAGCGGCGGACCGACGGCCGTCCGCAGGTCGAGCCGCAGGTCGAGCCGACGGTCGTGGCCTGGGATCCGGTCATGGCCGGCTACGACTTCGGGCCGACGCATCCGCTGCATCCCGTGCGGCTCGAGCTCACCATGGACCTCGCCATGAGTCTCGGTGTTCTCGACGCGCCGGGCATCCGGATCTCCAGGCCGACCCTCGCCTCCGACGACCTCATCGGCCTGATCCACGATCCGGTCTACCTGAGCGCGGTCCGCGCCGCGCCCGACCCGGCGCAGGCCAGGTTCGCGGCCCTGTTCGGCCTGGGCACGGCCGACAACCCCATCTTCGAACGGATGCACGAGGCCGCCGCACTCATCACCGGTGGCACGATCGAGGCGGCACGGGCGGTGTGGAGCGGGCCGCCGCGGCACGCCGTGTCGATCGCCGGCGGGCTGCATCACGCGATGCCGGGAATGGCGAGCGGATTCTGCATCTACAACGACCCGGCGATCGCGATCGCCTGGTTGCTCTCCGCCGGAGCCACCAGAGTGGCGTACGTCGACGTGGACGTGCATCACGGCGACGGCGTGCAGACGGCGTTCTACGACGATCCGCGGGTGCTCACCATCTCCCTACACCAGACGGGGAGTACCCTCTTCCCGGGCACCGGATTCCCGACCGAGGTGGGTGCTCCCGCCGCGGAGGGCACCGCGGTGAACGTGGCGTTGCCCCCCGCCACCGGCGATGCCGGCTGGCTGCGCGCCTTCTCCGGGGTGGTGCCGGTGCTCCTGCGGTCCTTCCGGCCGCAGGTGCTGGTGACCCAGCACGGCTGCGACACGCACGCCTTCGACCCGCTGGCCGATCTGGCGCTGTCGGTGGACGGCCAACGGGCCTCCTACGACCTGCTGCACGCGCTGGCCCACGAGGTCTGCGACGGACGCTGGCTGGCCTGCGGCGGTGGCGGGTACGCGCTGGACACGGTCGTGCCGCGGGCCTGGACGCAGCTGCTGGCGATCGCCGGCCACGTGCCCCTGGATGCCGGCCGCGCCCTGCCGGAGGACTGGCGCTCCGCGGCGCCGGGACGGGTGCGGGCGGCGACCGGGCAGAAGTCCGTCGGAGCCGCCGCCATGCCCCGGACGCTCGGGGACGGGGTGAGTGTCCGGTATCGTCCCTGGGACGCGGGAGAGGGAGACCCCGACGATCCGTTGGACCGGACGGTGGCGGCGACCCGGCGTCAGGTGCTGCCGTTGCACGGCCTCGACCCCACCGTCGACCGCTGAGCCCTGCGTGAGAGCTGAGCACTGCGTGAGAACCGGGTGAGCGCCGCGTGAGCACCGAGCCTCCGGTCGTCTATCCGGCCGAGTGGGAGGCCGACGTCATCCTCAGTGACGGCGGCACCGCCCACATCCGCCCGATCCTGCCGACGGACGGCCCGCTGTTGCGGACCTTCTGGACCCGGCTGTCGACCCAGTCGATCTACTTCCGGTTCTTCGCCGTGCGCCGTGCCCTGAGCGACGCCGACATCCACCGGATGACGACCGTGGACCAGCGGCTGCGCGGCGCCATCGTCGCGATGATCGGCGACGACCTGGTCGCGGTCTCCCACTGGGAGAGCACCGCCGCACGGCCGACCGAGGCGGAGGTCGCCTTCCTGGTGGAGGACGCCCAGCAGGGACGAGGGCTGGGTTCGGTGCTGCTGGAGCATCTTGCCGCCGCGGCCTGGGACCGTGGGATCCGCCGCTTCGACGCCGACGTGCTCGGGGAGAACCAGCAGATGATCCGGGTCTTCCTCGATGCCGGTTACACGGTCTCGAGGACCTGGGACTCGGGCGCGGTCCGGCTGTCCTTCGAGATCACCCCCACCCAGAAGTCGGTCGGGGTGATGCGGGCCCGGGAGCACCATGCCGAGGCCGCCTCGATCGGTCGGCTGCTGCATCCGCGCGCGATCGCCGTCATCGGTGCGGGGCGGTCTGCCGCGTCCGTGGGCAACGCGGTCCTGCGTCACCTGCTCGCCGGCGGTTTCGACGGCCCCGTCTACCCGGTGAACCCGGCGGCGGCCGCGGCCGGCGGCGCGGTGGCGTCGATCCAGGCCTACGCCGGCATCGAGGACGTGCCGCGTCCGGTCGACCTGGCCGTGGTGTGCGTGCCGCCCGCGCAGGTGCCCGACGTCGTCGCCGCCTGCGGGCGGGCGGGAGTCTGGGGGCTGGTCGTCCTCACCGACCAGCGCGACGCCGCCGCAGACGCGGCCCTGGTGGCTGAGGCCCGGGCGGATGGCATGCGGGTGGTCGGCCCGGCGAGCATGGGCATCCAGAATCCGGCGGCGGGGTTGAACGCCTCGATGGTGCCCCGGATGCCCCCGGCCGGCCGCATCGGCTGCTACTCCCAGTCGGGTCCGTTCGGCGGGGCCATCCTGGCGGCGGCGGCCGCGCGCGGGGTCGGTCTGTCGGTCTTCGTCTCCGCCGGGGACCGGGCCGACGTGAGCGGCAACGACCTGCTCCAGTACTGGGAGGAGGACCCCGAGACCGACGCGGTGATCATGCATCTGGAGACCTTCGGTAACCCCCGCAAGTTCGCCCGGCTGGCCCGGCGGGTGGGTCGGCGTAAACCAGTGATCGTCGTGTACTCCGGCCGTTCGACCCTTGACGACGCGCTTCTGCGGCAGGCCGGGGTGATCGGCGTCGACCAGGTCTCCCAGGCGTTCGACGTCGCGCTGCTGCTCACCACGCAGCCGCTGCCCGCGGGCGGTCGGGTCGCCGTCGTCGGCGACTCCCGGGCCCTGGTCCGGCTGACGGCCCGCGCCGCCGACGCGGCCGGGCTCAGAGTCGAGGAGGTGCTCCTCCCGGTTGGCAGCTCCCCCGGGGACCTCACCCGGGCGTTGACCTCCGCCGCGGACCGGGCGGATGCGCTGATCGCCACGCTGGTCCGGCTGCCGCCCTCCCCGGCCGGGCCGATCGCGGTGGACGCCGTCGCGGCTGCCGCGACCATCGAGATCCCGGTTCTCGCCGCCGTGCAGGGGGTCGAGATGCCCGGCGAGCTCGCTGGCATCCCGGCCTATTCGTCGCCGGAGGCTGCCGTCGCCGCGCTGCGCCGGGTGGTGGGCTACGCCCAGTGGTGGGCGCGCCCGATCGGCACCGTGCCGACGACGACGGTGCGAGCAGACGAGGCGCGTTCGCTCGTCGCCGGACTCACCGGTCGCCTTCCGGAGGATCGGGCTGCCGCCCTGCTGGACTGCTACGGCGTCACGGTGGAGCCGGCCGTCCTGGTGACGTCCCCGCGCCGGGCCGTCGAGGCGGCGGGCCAGCGCGGCTATCCGGTGGCGCTCAAGGCGCGGTCGCGGCCCTACCGGCATCGTCCGGACCTGCGCGGTCAGCGTCTCGACCTGCCCGACGCGGCAGCCGTGCGGGCGGCATGGGCGTCGCTGCGCTCCCAGCTCGGGGCGGAGGTGCCGATTGTCGTCCAGCGGATGGCCCCGGTCGGCGTGTCGGTGGTTGTCGGTTCCGAGGAGCATCCCCGGTACGGTCCCCTGGTCTCGTTCGGCCTCTCGGGCCCCGCGACCGAGCTGCTGGAGGACCGCGCACATCACATCCTTCCCCTCACCGACGTTGACGCGGCGCGCCTCGTGCGCTCGGTGCGGGCGGCGCCGCTGCTGCTGGGATACCTCGGCTCGACGCCGGTCGACATCGCCGCGCTGGAGGACCTGCTCCTCAAGATCGCCCGGCTCGCCGACGACGTGCCGGAGGTGGTTCATCTCACGTTGGATCCAGTGATCGTGTCGACCGGGCGGGTGACCGTGCTGTCCGTGGAGATCGTTGCTGGACCGTCGGCGCCCCGCGCGGACGTCGGACCTCGGCGGTTCTGGACACCGAACCACCCGACTCCGGACGGGGCGACTATCCGGGGTGGTTCAGCACAACATGCGCACGCCGTCCACAATCGTCTCCCATGACGTCGCCGCACTCCGCGCAGCCGCCTGTCCGGCCCGCTTCCGGCGCATTCCCGATGCTCTCCCCTGATTCTGCGGGAGTTGCCGGGACGCCTGGTACCCCCGTAGAGGGGATGCCTGGGCAGGCGTCTCTCGTGCCGATGTACCGGCCGGCGAACGTTGGGCTGTCGGAGGCGCTGCCGGGGGACCTCGGGTCGGTGGATCTGGGGTCGGTGGATCTGGGGTCGGTGGCCGCGGGGCCCGCGGGTGCGCGCTTCTCCGTGAGCCCCCCGGGATCCGCCTCCCCGTCATCGGGCGTTGTTCCGTCCGGCCAGGGGGATGTCTCCCCGGGACCGAATCCGGTCACCCGATCCCAAGGGGGACCGTCGGCTGGCCCACACACCAACCCCGCCCCACACACCAACCCCGCCCCACGCGCGCATCCCGGCCCGAACCAGGTCCCCGGCCCGAAGCACGCTCCCGGCCCGGAGACCGGCCCCGGTCAAGACCGGGGAGCCGACCCCGAGCTACCCGGACTACCCGAGGGCTGGCCCATGGTCGCCCGGCCGGCCGCTTCGGCCGTGACCGCCGAGCCGGTCACGCGGGACGTCATCGACGGCACCGAGCCGCGCCGCGCGCCGGAGGCGCCAGGGATGCGCCGGTCCGATCCGGCGGGGCTGCCGGGGCGTGTCCGGTCCGCTTTCCCCCTGCCCGGACACGCCCCGGGAACCGACCCCGCGGCCACGTTCGTGATGCTGGACGCGCTGTTCGCGTGGGCCCCGGTCGGTCTCGCCCTGCTCGACCGGGCCGGGCGGTTCCTGCGGGTCAACGACACACTTGCCCGGTTCGACCGCCGGCCGGTCCACGAGCACCTCGGCCGTACCGTCTCCGAGCTCCTCGGCGACACCGGCCAGGAACTCGACGCTCTGCTGGCACGGGTGCTGCGCACCGGCGAGCCGGTGGTGGACTTGGAGGTCATGGTCGCCACCGATGGTTCCGGGCCGCCGCAGACGTGGCTCGCCAGCTGGTATCCGGTGAACGACCCTCAGGTCGGGCTGGTGGGCGTGGCGTTCGTCGCGATCGACGCCAGCGGGACGCGGGCGGTCGAGGGGGAGCGGGCGCGGGCCGACGCACGTTACCTCGGCCTCGTGGACGCCGCCGCGGTGGACGTGTTCCACGCCGAAGGCGACGGGGCACTCGATGCCGATCTGCCCCGCCTGCGGGCCTTCACCGGGCGGCATCCGGCGGAGCTGGCCGGGTTCGGCTGGCTCGGCGTGGTCCACCCCGACGACCGGGAGCGGGTCGGGCGCGCCTGGCACGGGGCGATCGAGCACGGTGAGACCTTCGAGGCCGAGTTCCGGATCTCCGGTGGCGGAGGCGACCGCACCGCCATGCGGGTGGTCGAGGCCCGCATCGTTCCCATGCCGGCGGCCGGCCGGCCGAACAGCCGGCCCAGCGAGTGGCTCGGGGTGATCCGCGACCTCACCGAGGTACGCGCCGCCGAGGCCGACCGGGCCACGGCCGACCAGCGGGCCCGGATCGCGACGGAACGGGCCGAACAGACCGCGACGTTGGCCGTGGCGCTCGCCCGGACCCTGACCGTGGACGACGTCGTCGCCACCGTCCTCGACGTCGGGGGGCGGATGGCCGGGGCCGCCGGCCGGGGCGTCGCGCTCGTGGACGAGGCGCACGACCGGCTGCTCTTCCACGCCCCGCCGGGTCCCGCCGACGGCCTCGCCCGCTGGTCGGAGGTGGCGCTGGGGGCGGTACATCCGGTGGCGGAGGTCATGCGGGGCGGTCGTGCGCTGTTTCTCGTCGACCGCGACGAGCTGCTCGCCCGCTGGCCGGTGCCGGAGGTCGCCGACGTCGCCGCCGCGGCGGGTGAGCATGCCTGGGCGATGCTGCCGCTGGCCGTCGGGGGCGGCGCCCCCTTCGGCGTGGTGACCTTCGGGTTCCGCCAGGCGCGGGAGTTCACCGCCGCTGATCAGGCGTCCCTCATCGCGATCGCCGACGCCTGCGCGCAGGCCCTGGAACGGGCCACCGGCTACGAACAGCTCGCCGCCGACGCCGCGCGCGGTCATCGGACCCTGGCTGCGACGCGCGAGGCGCAGGCCGCCCTGGCACTCGCCGATCGACGCCTTCAGCTGCTGGGGCGAGCTACCGGGATCGTGGCCGCGGCCGTGGAGCCTCCCGTCGCCCTGCGCTCCCTGGCCGAGTTGATCGTCTCGGAGGTCGCCGACCTGTGTGTTGTCCAGCTCGTCACTGGCACACCCGCTCCCGTCCCGGCGTCCTGGAGCGCTGCCGCGGTGTCCGTCCGGGACGGGGACGCGGCCGGGGATAAGGCCGGGGATAAGGCCGGGGCCGAGGAGACGGCGGGGGACCGGGCGGCAGAGCCGGTGCCCGAGCTGCGTCCACTCGTCGTCCTGGCCCGTGACGGGCTTGGCACGGTGCCTCCGTTCGCCTCGGGGGCCGGCGCGGCGACGTCGCCGGCGAGTCCGTTCGCCCGGGCCGCCCGCCGGGGCGAACGGCTGATCGTCGCACTGACAGCGGGCGAGTGGGATCCGCCGGCCGACGCCGAGCGGTGGATCCGCCAGGTGGGGGCCCACACGATGGCTGTCGTACCCGTGGTACGGGTCGGCCACGTCGTCGCCGTACTGAGTGTGACCGCCGTTGCGGATCGACCTCCGTTCACCGAAGCGGATCTGCTCTTGCTGACCGAACTCGCCGCCCGGGTGGGGGTCGTCCTGGACCGGATCGATCGGGGGGCCGCCGAGCGCAGCAATGCGCTGGCACTGCGCGAGGCGTTGCGCGGTTCTCCACCCGCCGTCCCGTCCGGGCTCGAGGTGGCCACCCGTTACCTGCCCGGCGGGGTCGATGACGACGCCGGTAGCGACTGGTTCGACGTGATTGACCTGGGAGCCGGGCGAGTCGCCCTGATGATCGGCAACGTGATGGGCCGAGGGATCCGGGCGACCGCGGTGATGGGGCAGCTGCGCGCGGCGGCCCGCACCTGCGCCCGTCTCGATCTTCCCCCGGCCGAGGTGCTGACGCTGCTGGACGGCATCGTCGCGGACCTGCCCGGGGAGGAGATCGCCACCTGCATCTACGCGGTCGTTGAGATCGACAGTGGGGTGCTGACGCTGGCGAGTGCCGGGCACCCGCCGCCCCTGGTCGTCGCGCCGGACGGGTTGGTCTCCAGGCTCTACATGGCGGTGGGATCTCCACTCGGGGTGGCCCGGTCGGACGTGACCGAGTACACGGTGCGACTGGGACGGGGATATCTGATCGCCCTGTTCACCAACGGGCTCGTCCGGGGACGTGCGCGCGACCTCGACGCCGGGGTCTCGCAGCTCGCGGCCGCGCTCGCCCGCGCCAGCGACAGGTTCACCGCGAATCTGGACGACCTGGTCACCACGGCGTGTGCCGGTCTCGGTCCCGCCGTCGCCCCCGGCCCAGTGGGTTCCGGGGCGGCCGACGGGGCGGCCGACGAGGTGGCGGCCGATGACGTCGCGCTTCTGTTCGCCCGGTTGCCCGTTGAACCGACGGCCGCGGCGGCCCTCCTGGACGTCACCTTCGACGGTGCGGCGAGCCTGCGCGCCGTGCGGGCTCAGGCCAGGCTCGCGCTGGAGAACGCGCCGCTGGCCTCGGAAGTCGTCGACACCATCGTTCTGGTGCTGTCGGAGCTGGCGAGCAACGCGGTGCGGCACGGTCGCCCACCACTGTCGGTGCGGCTGCGGCTGCTGGGCGACCGGGCCGTCGTCGAGGTCGCCGACGGTGGCGGCCGGGTGCTGCGGCGGCGCCACGCCGCGGCCGAGGATGAGGCCGGCCGCGGGCTCGGCCTGGTCTCCCAGCTCGCCGTTCGGCATGGCGTCCGTCCGGTCCCCGACGGGAAGGCCGTGTGGGCCGAGATCGACCTGACCGGGACGACCCCGCCCGAACCGGACTGACGCCATGGCCAGAGGGTCAATTGCGTGGTCTGTTATATCTGTCCGATTTACCTCAGTCCGGCGGGTGAATCCGTCCGGACGGCCGGGGCGGGGCTGCCCGGGTGACGGGCTGACCTGCCGGCTACGGCACGAGACGGCCTGATACGGGTGGACCGGCCGTCCCGGCGGCATCAGGAAGTCTGGTGTCGCGTAACGTGAGCTGCATGCCGGACGCGGTGCTGCGCCTCGACAATGTCAATGTCGTGCGAGATGGGTCATACCTGCTCAGGAACGTGTCGTGGGCGGTGTTCCCTGGCCAGCGCTGGGTGGTCCTCGGTCCCAACGGCGCCGGGAAGACGACCCTGCTGCAGGTGGCCTCGGGCCGGCTGTTTCCCACCAGGGGCACGGTCGACCTGCTCGGCGCCCGTCTCGGCAAGGTCAACCTTCTCGATCTACGATACCGGGTGGGTGTCGTCAGCCCGGCGCTGGTGGAGACGCCACCCGCCGACGAGCGGGTACTCGACGCGGTGGTGACCGCCGGCTGGTCCGTGCTGGGCCGCGCCGACGAGGAGTACGACGAGGTCGATCTCACCCGCGCGGCCGGCCTGCTGACCCAGTTCGGGTGCCGTGGACTGGTCGACCGTCGGTTCGGAACCCTCTCCGAGGGAGAGCGCAAGCGCGTGCTCATTGCCCGGGCCCTCATGACCGACCCGGAACTCCTCCTGCTCGACGAGCCCGCCTCCGGGCTCGATCTGGGTGCGCGGGAGGCGTTGATGCGGCGGCTCACCCGCTTCGCGGCCGACCCCATCGCTCCTGTCCTCGTCCTCGTCAGCCACCACGTGGAGGAGATCCCGGTCGGGGTGACCCACGCGTTGCTGGTGCGCGGCGGCCAGGCGCTTGCGGCCGGTCCGGTCGCGCAGGTCCTCACCGCGCAGGCGCTGTCCTCCTGCTTCGGGATTCCGTTGGAGGTCGGCGTGGCGGCCGGTCGCTACACCGCCCGGCTTGCCGCTGGACCGCCTCCCCGGCATCCGGTATCCGCCTCGGTCTGAGTCTGTGCCGCGGGGCTGAGTCTGTGCCGCGGGGCTGAGTCTGTGCCGCGGGGCTGAGTCTGTGCCGCGGGGCTGAGTCTGTGCCGCGGGGTGTTTGTCCGTTCAGGGGCCGATCGGCCGTGACCGGGGTCGGTCGATGGTCGGACGGGGTCGGTCGATGGTCGGATGACCACGATCGGCGGGGTGCGGTGACCGTCCCGACGTGATCCGGTCCCGAGTCACCGCTCGGTCCCGGCGTTTCGCGTACGGTCCGGTGGGCCGTCCATCCCCGTCAAGCGGCCTCAGCCCGTCGTAGCGCGCCTTTTCCGGTATCGCCGGTGTATTTTTTCGCGGCGGCCGTCGTGCTCCCTCTCCGAGGCTCGTCCGTTCGTGGGCCGGCCGGCGACCCGGACGGACGCTGACCGCCGGTTGCCCCCGGACCCGTCGCTGGTTGGCCGTCGTTCATCGTTCGTCGAGCAGCTCCCACAACCATCCCGACCGTCGCACACCCGCGCCGAGCGACCTCAGCCGGCCGGCAAGTTGCCGATCCGAGGTGATGACGACCACGGGCGCGACCGCGTCGCGCGCCGCCGCCACGATGGCGTCGTCGCCGTGCCCGGGGGCGTGCACGACGACGATGGTCGGTGCCGCGCGGTCCGCCCTCGCTGGAACGTGGCGGCCCTTCTCTGGCGCGACGTCCGCGGGCCGGACCTTTTCGGGTGTGATCTTTCCGGGCCGTACGGTTCCCTCGGGAACTCCGGCCCGTGCCGCACCCTCGAGAACGACCACGATCCGCTCAGGCCATTCCGGCCTCGATGATGGCCGCGGGTGCGTGCCGGGACGGGTGATCCGCGCCGAAATAGCGTCGACCAGCCGTCCGGCCGCGCCTGGGCGGTCCCGCCACCACCCGTCGGGCCGGGAGCCAATCACGTTGGCACCGTCTACCACCCACGTGCGCGGGTACTCGTCCGTGGGTCGGCTCATACCGGCGGCGCCGGAATCAGGGGTACTCATCCGGCGCGGCGATCCCCTTTGGCATTCGTACCGGTCGGTTCCGCTCGCGGCACCACCACCCCAAAGGCGCCGGCGGCTGTTGCCCGCCGTTTGCCGGGCAATCGTCCACGGGAGTCGGTAGACGAACACGATCGGTGTCCCAAGGTCGGAGGACATGGACGCCGCTCGGTCCACGCCTGCCCAACTGTCCGCTTGCGGTCGGCCTTTCGACTGGGAAGGTGTGATTCGCAGAACATGATCATCCCTCTATCATGTGGAGCTTGCTCCCTGTCTTTGGGTTCCGCACTCCGACTGCCAGGGCGGCGTGCGTTGAGCGCTGACTTCGTCTTCGGCGACCCAAGCCTGCGAGCCCGACGAACCAGGCGTGACAGTTCCCCGCGTTCTCGTGGTAATAATAGACGCGTGAGTTCTGCGGTCCGCTGACCTGAAGGAGAGTGGCATGGCCCAGAAGACCATCGTCTCGTTGATTGACGATCTCAGTGGAGAAGAGGCCGACGAGACCGTCCGGTTCGGACTCGACGGTGCGCAGTATGAGATCGACCTGTCGGAGAAGAACGCCACGAAGTTGCGTGAGTCGTTGGCTCCGTTCGTCACCGCGGCTCGCCGTTCCGGCGGTCGGGCGGCGGGTGGCCGGCGTGGTGTGCGTGCCGCTTCGCGCCGTACCGGCGGAACCGACCGTACCGCCGACATTCGTGAGTGGGCGCGCAGCAACGGTTACACGGTGAGTGACCGGGGGCGTATCGCTTCCAACATCGTCGAGGCGTACGACAAGGCCCACTGATCCTGGTCTTGACTGCTTTTCCGGGGTAGGGACCGGAGCAGTGGAACCCCTTGTAGCGGTAGTGCCCGTGGTATTGGACGACGGGCCGCGCGATCCGGCGGACCGAAGATCGTGTGATCAGGTTTTGCATGGTCAGGTTCCTGCCACACCGACCGGGCCGGTGTGGCAGGAACTATTGGCGTTGCCGCTGACGCAGTCCGTCGCCAGATCTGTTCGTTCCGTCAGTTCGGCAGCTGCCGGGCCATCCAGTTTTCGACGTCTTCCGCGGTTCGCGGAAGTGCGGCGGACATGTTCCGCCTTCCATCCCTGGTGACCAGGATGTCGTCTTCTATCCGGACGCCGATGCCTCGCAGTTCCGGCGGAACCATCAGGTCGTCCGGCTGGAAGTACAGGCCCGGTTCGACCGTCAATACCATGCCCGGTTCCAGCGCCGCGTCGCGATAGGTCTGGTCGCGCGCCTGCGCGCAGTCGTGCACGTCCAATCCGAGCATGTGCGACGTGGAGTGCAGGGTATAGCGGCGATGGACGCCCGCTCCCGGGGAGCGTGGGTCCTCGGTCAGCGACTCCTGCGCACTGACCGGCAGGAGCCCCCAGTCGTCGAGCGCCGTGGCGATGACCCGCATGGCGGCCCGGTGCGGCTCCAGGAAGGACGCTCCCGGCCGGACCGCGTCGATCCCGGCCTGCTGGGCGCGAAGAACCACGTCATAGACCTGGCGTTGCACCTCGGTGAACCGTCCGTTGATCGGAAGCGTGCGGGTGACGTCGGCCGTGTAGAGGGACCGTCCCTCGACCCCCATGTCGAGCAGGGCGAGATCACCGGCGCGTACCGGCCCGTCGTCGCGGACCCAGTGCAGCGTCGTGGCGTGGTGGCCACAGGCGACGATGGAACCGTATCCCACGTCGTTGCCGTCCACCCGGGCCCGCCGCCAGAACGTCCCCTCCAACCATCGTTCTCCGTTGGGCAGGTCCATCGCCCGACCGATTTCTCCCACGCACTCGGTGAAGCCACGCACGGTCGCGGCGATCGCCTCGTCCAATCGGGCGATCTCGAAGTCGTCCTTGAGCAGCCGCAGCTCGGAAAGGGCCTGTGCGAGGGCCAGATCGCGGTCGGTTCCTGGTCCACCCCGGCCGGACCAGCGCAGCACCGAACCGTCCACGACCGGATCGACTCCGCGTAGTACCCGGGTGTTTCCCGGTGCCAACCGCGCGAGCGCGTCCGCGAGCTCCGTGAGCGGCCGGCATTCGATCTCCAGCTGTGCCGTGGTCTCCCGAACCCCCGGTCTGGGACCGACCCACAGTTCCCCGTATCGCCGGTCGGTGTAGAAGGCGGAGCTCGACCGGTCGGACCGCCCGGCGACATAGAGCACCGCATCATGCTCACCGGCCGCGTTGGGTAGCAGAACCAACACGGCATCGGGTTCATGGCAGCCGGTCAGCCAGAAGAAGTCACTTCCGGGACGGAACGGAAAATCTGTGTCGTTTGCCCGTACCCGCAGACCGCCGCTCGGCACCACAAGCGCGTCCGCCGGGAACCGCGAACCCAACAAGGCGCGACGTTTCGTGGTGTAGGGTGCGCAGTCATCGCGGGATGGCACAGCGTCGTCAATCGGCGCCCACCCGGTCGACATAAATCGCCGGAACGCCGCGTGTGGTTCCTCGTCGTGGTTGGCCTGTCCGGGTTCGCGCACGGAATCATCCGATGCCGGAGGTTCACTGGCCCCGGTGGGGACAACGCCCGGCTCGTCGGTCGTGATGAGGTTCGGATCACGCCCGGCCGGCGCGCTCTCGGGCACCCCCGTGCCGGTCGGTGGAGGTGAGCTTTGGTGGGACTGGGCACTCATACCGTTAACGGTAGGCCCCGTTGCGGACGGCGGGTAGCGCGAGGCGCACCGCCATGCCCGGCGCGTTGGCCGGACTTCTCGTCGTTGGTCCGCCGGGCATTTGGTGCATCGCGCCGCCGCGGTGATGCCGGGCCGATGTGGGCGGTCGCGTCGCGACCTGGGCCCGAACGCCGCTACCCACTTCGCCGCCTTCGGACCCTTCCATGAAGACTGTTCCTCCCACCTCGGGTGAGTTAACGAGGGCACGCAATCGGTTGTGGGAGATCTGGGGGATCCGATCGGTTGTGACCTTCCGTCGTGGACTGTTAACTCATCTGCCGGTCGGCGGGGAAGGCGGGTCCACGTTGCACGGATCGAGTCGGTCCGGGGGCGGACGTCCTCGGTGTGCCGTAATGCCGGTCCGATAGCCACCGGCATCGTGCGATTCGGGTGCTGTGCTCGATTCGGGTGCTGTGCTCGATTCGGGTACTGCACTCGATTCGGGTACTGCACTGCGTGTCGCGAACACCATCGGGTACCGGCATCATTGTTGCGCATCCCGATACCGGTGGCTGTCGTCGGGATCGCAGGATCGGGATCGGGCCCGCGACCGGTCTCGATGCTCGGCGTCAGCCGGGGTCCGCCGCCGCTCGGCTCGGCCGGGACGGTCCGGGCGGCACCGTCGGAGTCCGCACGGTCCGCGGGCCGGCCGGGGGCCTGCGAGGTCGTACATCCGACAACCCCTCGGGAATGCCATGACGCCCGTCACCCGTCACCATCGAAAAGACTGTCCGGGAGGGTTCCGGTCCGTCCGCGCCCACGTCGTGCCAAGGTGGTCCGGCGGGTTCGCGCCGGTGGTGGACGGTGCCGACCCCGGGCGGCGCCACTGGCGCGGATGATCTCATCCCGGTGGATGAGGGAGGAGGACGCGGCCATGACCTGGCCTCCGGATCGTCCGGATCGTCCGGAACGGTACGGGCCGACGGCGGGACGCCGGGACGGCGAGCGGCCTGGCCGGTCCGTCCGTGACCCGCGGGACCCACGCCGGGCCCCTGAGGAGGACTGGCCCGTCGGGCAGTGGCCGCGCCGGGAGCACCGGCCCGCTCCGCGGGGTCACGATGATGACGAGCCGCGCGTACCCCCCGGCGCCTACCCCGATCCCTACGGCCGGTACCCCATCGATCACCCGGCGGCCGAGCCCCGGTATGACCGGCCGGCCCCGGAGGGTCCCGTGGCACCCGGGCAGGGCGGCTTACGGCGCGGTCTCACCGCCATGGCCGCGGTGTTGGCGACCCTCGTCCTGATCCTGGCGACCGGTGGCTGGGCCGTGCTGAAGCACTACGACGGTAGGGTGCATCACATCCCGCTGGCCTTCTCCGCCAGCGCGGACCGGCCGGCGTCCGCATCGGGCGGAACGCAGAACATCCTGCTCGTGGGGTCGGACACTCGGACGGGGACCAACGGCGAGTTCGGCCAGGTCGAGGGGCAGCGGTCGGACACGACCATCCTCGCCCACCTCGACGGCGACGGTTCGACGACTCTCATCTCCTTCCCCCGGGATCTGTGGGTGCGGATTCCCGCGTACACCGACGCGGCGGGCACGCAGCACGCGGCGCAGCGGTCCAAGCTGAACGCCGCCTTCTCCTACGGCGGGCCGTCCCTGCTCGTGGCCACGATCGAGAACCTCACCGGGATCCGGGTCGACCACTACGTTCAGATCGACTTCATCGGCTTCCAGGGGATGACGGACGCCCTCGGCGGGGTCACCGTCTGCATCAAGGAGCTTCCCCCCGAGCTGAAGGCACGGGGTTTCGACAACCTGCACGACCATTACTCCGGGTTTTCCGGTCAGGTCGGCGAGAACACGCTGAACGGGGCGCAGGCCCTCTCCTTCGTCCGGCAGCGGTATGGCCTACCCGAGAGCGACATCGACCGCATCCGCCGCCAGCAGCAGTTCCTCGGTGCCGTCTTCCAGCGGATCGCGTCGACGGACACCCTGCTCAACCCGGCGAAGCTGCTCGGGGTGGTCGACTCCGCCACCTCGGCGCTGACGCTCGACGAGGCCACCTCCCTCGCCGACCTCCGGTTTCTCGCGGTGCGGATGCAGTCGATCGGATCGGGCGGCGTCGCGTTCACGACGGTGCCGGCGGCAGCTGGCACCCGCGGGGGGCAGAGCGTCCTAGTTCCTGATCCAGCCCAGCTGGGCACCTTCCTCAAGCCCTTCGGCGGTCGTGTCGCCGACGGGAGCTCCACCGGCGCACTCCCGGCCGGCGCGGGGGGTGGCTCCTTCGCCGCGGTACCGGTGTCCGCCGCGGTACCGGTGGTCTGGTCCCCGACCAGCGCGGCGGGAAGGTCCGTCCCGGGTGACGCGGGCGGGGTGTCCTGCACCTATTGAGGCGGCCTCAAGGCGTTCAGCGCCGAGTGGCTGCCCCGGCGGCGCGGTGGCTGCTCGTCCAGCGCCGCGTTGAGCTCCGCGCCCAACAACACGGCCAGCGCGGTGATGTAGAAGAACAGCAGCGCCGCCACCGGTGATCCGAGCGAGCCGTAGACCAGTTCGTGACTGAACACGATCTCCAGGTAGTACCGCAGCACGCCGCTGCCCACGAGCCAGCAGACGAGCGCGAGGATCGCTCCGGGCAGCGCCCGCCACCAGGGTCGGCGTACCGGCAGCGAGAGGTGGTACAGCGAGGTCAGCATCGCCAGGGCCACGAGTCCCACGACCGGCCAGTAAAGCAGTGTGATCAGGGTACTGACGAGGGGATGGCGACTGGCGTCGAAGATCCGCGAGATCAGTTCGGGCCCCAGGACCAGCGCCGGCAGGAGGATGACCCCGCTGGCCACTTGGGCGAGAAACAGCCACAGCGCCAGGAGCCGGCTGCGTACCGCCGAGCGCAGCTCGCGCTGGCCGTAGGCGATGGTGATGGTGTTGACGAAGGTCGCCATCGCGGTCGACCCGGTCCACAGGGACAGCACGAAACCGATGGAGATCACATCCGGTCGGCCACGGGAGAGGATCTGGTCGATGGTCGGGCGCACCGCGTCGTCGACCACCGATTCGGTCAGCAGGCCGCCGGCGCCGTGAAGGATGCTCTGCCGGGCGCTGTCGAGGGCGTCGGCTCCGATGGCGTCACCGACGTAGCCGAGCGTTCCCAACAACGACAGCAGGAGTGGGGGCAGGGACAGCAGCTGCCAGAATCCCGCCTCGGCCGCAAGCCCCAGGACCCGGTGCCGCCAGGCATTGGTGATGGTCCGATGGGCCAGTCGCAGGGGTCCTCGGGGCAGCCGGCGGCGCTGGCGATCCAGCCGGTGGAACAGCGTGCTGCGCCGGATGGCGGTCCAGGTCGCGGCGTGACGGTTTCTGGCCCGCGTTAGCAGCCCGGGATTCACCTCGACGACCACCCTGCGCAGCAACACCATCCAGCGGCCGCTCACCGGGGACGATGCCACGGGAGCCGGTGTTTTGTTTCCCGCGGCGGACACGGCCCCCACCGTATGGCCTGGCGTTCCCGGGTGCCGAAGGGCACCCGGGAACGGAGTGGATGATCGCGGCGGAGGCCGCCCGGAGTAACGGATGGGCCGCCGGCCAGCGGCGAGGGAAGTGGTCAGGGATCCTGGATACGCCAAAAGGGACACATCGCTAGATCGTGATGTGCCCCTTCAGGGTGCCTGGGCGGCCGAGTTCAGGACACGCTGAGTTTGTCGGTCTCGTCGTGATACTCAACAGCCATCTCACGCAGCTTCGAGTCGTGCGACTTCGCGTGGTGCCGGCAGAACAGGAGATCGCCGCCCCCGGGCAGCACGACCCGCACGTAGGCCTGGGCACCGCACCGGTCGCAACGATCAAGATTGGTCAGCGTCGGCTTCGTGATAGTCCCTGTCACATCTACTCCAACTGTGTTAGGCGGTCAGACGTTCCAACTGACCATGTGACGGTTTACTCACAGCCGGCTCTCGTGGCGTCGTTGCATCCAGAGCGGCGTGGTGTCCGTGGTCCTCCATACCACGAACGGGTACCCGTCTCGGACGCCCGGTCGTCTGATCAGGGACGTCGGGCACCGAAGACGATGTCGTCCCATGCTGGCACTGACTTGCGTCCGCGTCGACCGCCTGCCGGACGTTCGTTCCCACGGGCGGTGTTACTCGGGCGTGCCCGTGACGCAGCGGAGGCGCTCGATGTGTCTACGGTCATCTCGTCGGTCCCGTCCGGCGCATCCTCCGTCTGCGCGGAGGGAGCCTTGGCGGGGGCTTCCCGCCGGGCTTCCCGCCGGGCTGCCGTGCGGCGCGCCCCGGGCGTGGAATCTGTGCCGGATCCGGCGGCTCGGGCGGCTGGTGCCGAGGTCACGGCGGCCGCGGCGGCTGCGGCGGCATCGGTGCCCGCTAGCGCGGCCGGTTCGGCGGGAGCGGATCGCGCTGCCGTACCGACGTCTGGGGCCGACGGCTCCGGTCCGGCCGGGGCCGCGGCGGCTGTCCCGCCCCGCTCCCCGCCGGCGACGGGAGGCACCTGCGCCGAGCCCGGGACCGGCAGCTTGGCGGCTGCCCCGGTGGGAGACGTGGCGGATGTCACGGGCTGCGGACCGGCCGGCGCGACGGCCGGTCGGGAATGCACTCCTGATCGTCCGGTCCCGGACGCGGACCCCACCCTGGGGCGGCTGCCGGGAACGCCTCGCCCCGTCGCGGCCGTCCGGCGAGCGACCTCGCCGCGGATCGGTTCGGGCCGGACGGGACGATCCAGGGACTCGGCTTCCTCGGCCCGGGCGGCCTTCCGCTCCACCGCGCGCGGGTCTCCCGGGGCCGCTGGGTCTGCGGACCGGGCAGGTACGGACCAGGGGGTCACGGCTCGGGTGTCCGCGGATCGGGTGTCCGCGACCACGGGTTGCGGTTCGGCCGCCTGGATCGTCTCCGGACGGGTGGGCGACCCGGGCGACCCGGGCGACCCGGGTGCCCCGGGCGCGATCCCACCGCCCGCGGTGTCCCCGGGATACGCGTTATCCCCGGGATATGCGTTATCCCCGGGATACGACGCGGCCGGGTGGGAGGGCAGGGCCGCGGGCGGAGGGTACTGTCGCTCGGGGAGGCCGTGCTGCGGGGCCGGTGTTCCCGGCGGCAGGCCCGATTCCGCCATCGCAGCGACCATCGGCTGGACCGGGGTGGCCGGGGTGGCGGGGATGCCCTGGTCGTGCACAAGGGTGAGCGCTGGCCCCGCCGCCCGCAGCGCCGCCGACGATGATGGTACGGATGACGGTGCGGGCACCGGCGCCGGCTGCTCTGCCGTCTCCGGCGCCACAAGAGTGCGGGCCGCGTCGTCATGTGGGCGCACCCGGCGCACCACCGGATCCCACGTCCAGCGGGCGCAGCGGCTTTCCGAGGTGAGCTGGACGAGCCAGATGCCGTCGACGCGGCGCCACGCGTCCCACTGCGCCGCGGCCGGATTGTCCTGGGCTCCCATCAGCCGCGCGTCGACGACCTCGCCCAACGGCCGTCCCGGCACGCCCCCCGGATCCTTGGGGAGCAGCGCGGCCCGCGCCTCCTGCACGACCCTGGCACGTTCGGCGAGGACGGGACCCTCATAGCGCTCCACCCGTTCCACCGGGATCCCGGCGGCCCTGGCCACCTCCGCCGCGGTCTCCCCGGCGCGCAGCCTGGCCTGGATCTCCCGTGGGGTGAGCGCGCTCTCGGTACGCACCTCGCTGCGACGCACACCGCGCAGGGCCGCGCGCAGCCGGTCGTCCACGGGCACCCGGAACTGCTCGCCGTCCGTCCTGCCGTTCGCGTCGGTGAGCACGAGGTAGCCGCCGTCCTCGCTGAGTGCGACCGCCCGCAGCTCGCGCATGGCGCCTCCTCCTCCGTCGAAGCCGTACCGCTTGTCGCCGTGCCGCGGCGGGCGGACCGTTGCGCCGGACGCGCATGGGAGCGGATGTCAGCATGATGCGTCAACCCGCCTTCGGCCTGTGCGTCCCGGTAGCTGACAGCCTGCCATCGATGGCGTCGGTCGCGGGCGTGGCGGCGGGCGACACGCACAGTCTGACCGTGTTGGGCCTGTTCGGGCAGTCCCGGAACGTCCGGATCCGGGACGAGTGGACTCGCGACCGGTGGATTATGGTCGCCTGCCGCCCGGGGGGCGGGTCGCGGGACCTCGGCGGCGGGCGGGCCGGGCAGCCGGTCGGGGCCGGTTCTGGTCGACCAGGCCGGAGATGGCGGCGCCGACGATGCCTGCCTCGTTCTGGAGTTGCGCGGGGATCACTCGGGTACGCACCTCGAGCTGGTCGAGGTATTTGTCCGCTCTCTTGCTCACCCCACCACCGATGATGATGAGGTCGGGCCAGAGCAGCGCCTCGATGGTGTTGAGGTACCTGGTCACCCGTTTGGCCCACTTCTCCCAGGAGAGGCCCTCGCGTTCCCGGGCCGCATCGGACGCCCTGGTCTCCGCGTCGTGCCCGGAGATCTCCAAGTGGCCGAGTTCGGTGTTGGGCACGAGCTGGCCGTGGAGGAACAGCGCGGTACCGATCCCGGTTCCGAACGTCGTCACGACGACCAGGCCGGTGGTGTCGCGTCCGGCGCCGAAGGTCATCTCGGCGATGCCCGCCGCGTCCGCGTCGTTCATCACGGTGATGTCCACCGGGCCCGTGGCGGCGGCCGACCCGCCCAGCGCCTCGGCGAACAGGGACACCACGTCGGTGCCGATCCAGGACGGGGCGATGTTCGCCGCCGTGAGCGCCACCCCGTTCTTGACCACTGCGGGCAGGGTGGCTCCCACCGGTCCCGACCAGCCGAAGCGGCCAACCACCTCCGCCACGGTCGCGGCCACCGCGGTGGGCTCGGCCGGCTGCGGAGTCGCCAGCCGGAACCTGGGCGCGGCCAGCGACCCGTCCTCGACGTTGACCGGAGCGCCCTTGATTCCGCTTCCGCCGACGTCAACCCCGAAGACCTGCATCGCCGAGCCCTCCCCTACCGATGTTCTGACCTTGCCGACCCCGCCGACCCCGCCGACCCTGCCGCGGTGCCGTGGGCCGAACCGCCGCCCAGTGACCGCGGACGTCCGTCGACCGCACGAGTTGTAGTCTCGCAGGCGATCGGGGCGGCCACGGTCCGACTGCCCACGTCGTGGCCTCTCCGTCCCGATCGCGTCCCGCCGGTGAGTCCGCCGCCGCGTGGCCCGACTCGGGACGAGCCGCGACTCAGACGAACGGCTCTTACCCTGGAGGAATGAGCCTCACCGACACCCATGGTCGCATCGCGACGGACCTGCGGGTGTCGTTGACGGACCGCTGCAACCTCCGGTGTACCTATTGCATGCCGGCCGAGGGACTCGCGTGGCTCCCTGGCGAGCGGATGCTGACCGACGACGAGGTAGTCCGGCTGGTTGGCGTCGCGGTTGGGCGGCTCGGCGTGACCGAGGTTCGCCTCACCGGCGGTGAGCCCATGCTGCGTCCGGGTCTGGTGGAGCTGGTGGCGCGGCTTGCGGCCCTGCGGCCGCGGCCCGAACTGTCCGTCACCACGAACGGTCTGATCCTGGCCCGCCTGGCGGGCCCGCTGCGGGCCGCCGGTCTGGACCGGATCAACGTCTCCCTGGACACGCTGGACGCGGACCGGTTCGTCCGGATCACCCGCCGGGAGCGGCTCGGTGACGTGCTGGCAGGACTGTCCGCCGCCGCCGCGAGCGGGTTCACCCCGGTCAAGGTCAACAGCGTCCTCGTTCGGGGCGTCAACGACGACGAAGCCCCCCGGTTACTGCGCTGGTGTCTGCGGGAGGGCTACGAGCTGCGGTTCATCGAGCAGATGCCGCTGGATGCGCAGCACGCGTGGCGTCGGGACACGATGGTGACGGCCGGCGAGATCCTTGCCTGCCTGCGGGCGGAGTTCACCCTCACGCCGCTGCCGGGCCGCGGCAGTGCGCCCGCCGAGTTGTTCGAGGTGAACGGTGGGCCCGGGCGGGTGGGGGTGATCGCCTCGGTGTCGGCGCCGTTCTGCGCGGCCTGTGACCGGGTCCGGCTGACCGCCGACGGCCAGGTACGTGACTGTCTGTTCGCCCGGCGGGAGAGCGATCTGCGGACCCCCATGCGTGCCGGCGCGGACGACGAGCGGCTCGCGGCTCTGTGGCGGGCGGCCGTGCGGGGCAAGAAGGCGGGGCACGGCATCGACGAACCGACCTTTCGGCAGCCGGACCGGCCGATGTCCGCGATCGGCGGATGACGGTGGCCCGGTCCGGGTCGTATGCCGGTGTCCCCGCGGGTTGGAGTGCCCTGGTGCTGGCCGGGGGTGGGGCGCGCCGGCTCGGCGGCCGGGACAAGCCGGCGGTGATGGTCGGCGGTTCCACCCTGCTCGAGCGGGTGCTGTCCGCGGTGTTGGACGCCGAACGGGTGGTCATCGTCGGTCCCCGGCGCGACCTGGCCGTCGATCCGATTCCGCCTGGTCGGGTGCGCTGGTGTCGGGAGGATCCGCCCGGCGGGGGACCGGTCGCGGCGATCGCCGCCGGCCTTGTCGAGATCACCACACCGTTCGTCGCCGTCCTCGCCGCCGACCTGCCGTTCCTGACCGGCCGGGAGATCGCGCTGCTGCGCCGCGGGGTCGCGGACCCCGCGGCGCAGGCCGCGCTGCTGGTCGACCCGGACGGCCGCCGGCAGTTTCTGGCCGCGGTGTGGCGGACGGCCTCGCTGTGGGCGGCGCTACCCGCCGATCCGATCGGGCGCCCGGTGCGCGGCCTGTTCGCAGACCGTCCGGTGACCGCGGTCCGGGCGCACGCCCGGACCTGCCTCGACTGCGACGAACCGGCGGATGTGGCGCGGGCCCGCAGCTGGGCCGCGGTGGGCGAGCGTGGCCCGGCCCGGCACGATAGGCCTATGACCTCCGCCGATGACCAGCAGCCTGATCACCAGTCGTGGTCCGATCATCGGGCTTCGGCGGATCCGCCGCCCCCGGAGGCCGGACGTCATCGCCCGCCGCCCGCCGCGGCCGTCGGCTCGGGTGCCGGCAACGTTCGGGACAAGAACGTTCGGGACAAGAACCTCCTGGAGCGGGACGTCCTGGCGCAGTGGGTGTCGGACGTCTGCGCCGAGCTCGGCCTCGACGCGGCACGGATCGACGTGGGCGCCGTCCTCGATCTCGCGCGCGACGTCGCCCACGGGGTCGCGCGTCCCGCGGCGCCACTCACCGCGTTCCTGGTTGGTCTGGCCGCCGGCCGGAACGCGGGCGGTGCCCACGGTGAGGAGGGCGGAGGCGAGGGGGGTACGGATGGTGAGCGGGAGGCCGCGGCTGCGCGCGCGGCGACGTCGGCCGTGCTCGGCCTCCTGGCGCGGGCGCGGGCGGGGACCGGACCCGCTCAGCCCATCCGGCCCGGACCCGCCTCGTCGAGGTAGCCGCGCATGTCGATCGCCATGGTGCGCACCGCGTCCTGGTCCGGCTCCGCGTACTCCTCGCCACGCGCCGACGCCCGCGCGTATCCGAAGGTCAGTCGCGGCAGCACCTGCGTCGGTGTGTCCATCCCGCCCTCCCAGCCGGGTTCGTCCCCGGTGAACGCGGCAGGTCCGGAGGGCAGGTCGCCGGAGGTGGGGGAGGCCGTCACGACGACCCAGTCGATCACGCCGAGTATGAGGATCGCGGCGAGTGCTGGCAGGGCCGCGATCGGGTTCCAGGCGGCCAGCCCCACCAGGACGAACACCGCGACCACCGTCAGTCCGCCGATGAGGTGCCGCCGCGCGGGACGAAGCGCGGGAACCTTACGACCATGCCGATAGTGCGCCATACCGACAGTGTGCCTGGGATGCCGCGTTCGGCCCGACCGTGGCCGCACCGTCCGAGTGCGGCCACGGTGCCTCACCCGGGATGGCGTTTCGCCCGGCCCGGCGCCCGATCCGGCGCCCGATCTGGAGGAGGCGTGCGGTATGCCCGGGGACGTTGGTTCGACCACGGGGGGATCGGGGTATGCCGCACACGCCGATCCGAGGCCCGGGCAGCGGCGTCCACCTCCAGGTTGGCGTTCGTGTTGCCCCGCAGGAAGATCATGACTTATTGTGATCTCCTTGACTCCTGCGGTCACCGAATCGGGGTTCGGCGTGCCGGAGTGGCGTCGGGCACCCGGAGCATCCGACAGCGGAGGGTATGTACTTCCTCTCTTTTTGGCGAAGGTTGCGTAGGTCGACCCCGTCCTGAGTCACACTTTTCGAAGGAAAGCAAAGGACCATGGCCCGGCGCCGCACCATGTGTTCAACCTCGCGAAGCTGGAGGTTCGCCGTGGAGGCTCGACGTCGGATGACACGTCCGCGCCGAAAGTCCGCCCCTGGCACCCTGCTGCTGCTCAGCGTAATCGTCTCGGTGTTCCTCGCCGCCGCTGCCTGCGGCTCGCCGAGTTACGAATACGTAACCAACAAGAAGGACGGCGCGTTTGTGCGTGTCCCGACCGGGTGGAATCACCAGGAGATGCCCGGACCTGCGCTTTTCGGGATCGACGCCCGCAATGTCAGCCCCGAGATGCTGCGCGGTCTCATGTCGCGGGAATGGGTCGTCGGCATCGACGCGGCCCAGCGGTTCGACAACACCCGGCTCCTCGTGCCGGACGCAACGCAGCCGAAGGGGTTCGTCCAGGTTCGCCACCTGCTCCCGGAGGAGGCCAACGCGGTCTCCACCAACGATCTGCGCAACTTCGTCCTCTCCGTCGACGACGCGGTGGCCGCGCAGGAGCAGGCCGTGCGGCAGAACCCCTACGGTGCGCGGCTGACGCCGAACTTCCTGCTACTCGCGGACGAGGTTGTGCACAAGAAGGATGGTGTGCACGGGGTGCACCTCGTTTACCAGGTGCAGACCCAGGCCGGGCTGGTCACCATTGACCAGACGAGCCTGCTCGACAACGGGCAGCGAGTGCTCTACCAGCTGATCCTCGCGTGTTCGTCGCTGTGTTACGCCACGCATGGTCAGCAGATCGGCGATGTCGCCAAGTCCTTCACGATCGAGCCGACGGACCGAGGTCAGTAGTCATGGGCGTGAGAGACCAGGCAGGTGGGACCGCCGACGGCGGGGACCCGAAGCCGAATGCCGCCGGTCTGGCTGGTCCCGACCCCGGTGGCACGGATGCGAAGCCGGCGAGCGCGACCGCCGGCAAGCCACGCCGCCGTCCCCTCGCCTTCTGGGACCGGGTGAAGTTCCTGCTCCTGCTCGGGGCGGTCTTCGTCTTCGTCGTGGCGGCCGACGTGTCCGGCAACCCGTTGATGACGTGGGCCGACTCGATCCGCATCCAGGCCAGGAACAGCTGGTGGGTCCTGGCCCTGCTGGGCGTGGAACTGGTGCACCAGCTCCACATGTTCCTGGGCGAACGGTGGTCGGGCTACTACGTCTTCTGGACCGATCGGGTCTTCGGGCAGGCCGAGCGTCGGTTGCTGCGGCTCAACGACTGGAACCGGTACCGGGTCAGCCGTGCGCTGAAGTGGATCGTCGGGGCCGCGCTCGCCCTGTTCGTCTACGCCCGCCTGGCCGATACCTCGGTCTTCGACGCGATGGTGAACGTCCCCGGCGCCGTCTGGAAGGCCATCCCGGCGGTCCTGCAGATCGTCCTGCTCATGGCCCTCGTCGTTGGCCAGTTCGTCGTGATGTTCTGGTTCCTGTCCAAGGGCGGCGTCGACGTCTACTTCCCCGAGGACATCACTACCCGCTTCGCCGACGTGTGGGGGCAGGACCACGTTGTCAGCCGGGTGAAGGAGAACGTTTTCTACCTGGAGCGGCCGGAGGAGATCGAGAGCCGGGGTGGTCATGTTCCCGGCGGTATCCTGCTCTGGGGGCCGCCGGGCACCGGCAAGACCCTCATCGCCGAGGCGGTCGCGGGAGAGACCGGGAAGCCCTTCGTGTTCGTCGACCCGGGTGCCTTCCAAGCGATGTTCATCGGGGTCGGCATCCTCAAGGTGAAATCGCTGTTCCGCAAGCTGCGCAAGCTCTCCCTGCGTTATGGCGGGGTGATCGTCTTCTTTGACGAGGCCGACACGCTGGGGAGCCGGGGTCAGCTCGCCGGGGGATTCGGCCGCGGGGCCGGAACCGGTGCCCGGTCGTGGCTTGCCCGTTCCGGGTCGCCCGCATTCGTCCCGGTGAGCGCGGCCCCGGCGGGACGGGTCTCGGCGAGTGCGTTCCCGACCGGCGCCGGGCGCCGGTTCGCCGGCCGGCCCGGATCGGTGGGCGAGGGCGGTCCGGGGGACCTGTGCAACGGCCTGTCCTACCTGAGCGAGGCGGCCCGCGCGGAGATCACCCGTGAGCAGTTCGTGATGGGCGGGGGCGGCGGCGGTTTCGACGGCACCCTGCAGGCGCTGCTCACCGAGATGTCCGGCCTGAAGAAGCCGCGGGGCTTCCTCAACCGGGTGGTGCGCCGGACGTTGGGCATGCGGCCCAAGCCACCGCCCAAATACCGCATCCTCGTCATGATGGCGACGAACATGCCGCAGTCGCTTGACGAGGCACTGCTGCGCCCCGGCCGCATCGACCGGCAGTACAAGGTGGGCTATCCCAGCAAGGAGGGGCGGATCCGCACTTTCGAGGGCTATCTGTCGAAGGTGCGCCACGAGCTCACGCCGGATCAGATCGACCGGCTGGCCATCATGAGCCCGGAGGCCACCGGGGCGACCATCAAGGACACCGTCAACGAGGCCCTGGTCCAGGCGGTGAAGGACGGCCGGGAGGTCATCACCTGGCAGGACATGCTCCGGGCCAGGGTGATCAAGGAATACGGCCTCGCCGACGACCACGAGCACATCGACCGGGAACGGCACAGCATCGCCCTGCACGAGGCGTGCCACGCCGTCGTCGCCTACCGGATGCAGCGTGGGCGGGTGATCGACCTCGCCACCATCGAACGCCGCGGTGGCGTCGGCGGGTTCGTGGCGCACGTCGCGGTCGAGGACCGCATGTTCATGTGGAAGTCCGAGATCGAGGTGCAGGTGATGGTCTCCCTCGCCTCGCTCGTCGGCGAACGAATGTTCTTCGAGGGGGACAATACCGTCGGTGTCGGCGGCGACCTGCGCAGCGCGACCCTGCTCGTGGCCAACTTCATCTCCTCGGCGGCGATGGGGGAGACCCTGGCCTCGCGCCTGTCCATGCTGGAACAGGAGATGGGTAACGCCTCCATCGACGCCGACCGGCCGTTCGGCGAGCAGGTCGAGGGCAAACTTCGGGAGCTCTATGCCCGTACCGAGGAGGTGCTCGCCGCGAACCGGCGGGAGATCCTGGCCCTCACCCACGCGCTGGAGACCCACAAGACGATCACTGGTGAGGATGTGGAGGCCATCATGGAGGGGTACCTGGGCCCCACCGTCGACGGCCGCCGTTACCACGAGCCCGACTTCCTTGCTGTCGCCGAGAGCTATCATTCCAACGCGGTCCAGGCTCATCGCGGGCAGACCCATGAGCTGCACACGCTCCCCGACCTCGGCCGGGCGGCCGTCAGCCCCGCCGAGGCGGCACCCGGGGCCGGATCGGACTGAGCCGACCCGGGTCCGGGCGCGTGCCCTTCATGGCCGTGCCCTTCATGGCCATGCCTTTCACGGCCATGCCTTTCACGGCCGTGGCCCGAAGGGAGCCGAAGGCGTACAACGCCGCGCCGATGGCCGCACCCGCGGCCAGGAGCAACCCGGCGCGCGCGCCGAAGGCCTGGGCGACCCAGCCGGCGATCGGGCCGCCGACCGGCGTTGTGCCGAGGAACGCGACCGACCACAGCGCCATCACCCGCCCACGCATCGCCGGGTCGGCCGAGAGCTGGACCGTGGCGTTCCCGGTCGAGATGAAGGCGACGCTCGTCGCGCCCAGCAGCACCATCGTCGCGATCTCGAGTGGCAGCGTCGGCGCGGCGGCGGCGAGCAGCAGGATGACACCGAAGGTCATCGCGGTCAGGCTCAGCGCTCGGGGCCCGATCCGGCGGCGGCGGGCGACCAGCAGGCCGCCGACGACCGCGCCCGCCCCCATGGCCGAGGTCATCAGGCTGTACGTGGCCGCGGTGCCCCCGAAGGTCTCCCGGGCCAGGAGCGGCAGCACGACCTGGAACTCGTAGGACAGCGTGCCGATCATCACCATCATGACCAACGGTACGCGCAGCGCCGGCGTGCGGCGCACGTAGGCGAAGCCGGCCCGCAGCTGCCCCGGCGCCCGGTGTATCGGCGGATGATCATACAGCGCTGAGATGTCCATGCGGTGCAGGGCGAACAGGACCGCGCCGAAGGAGGCCGCGTTGATGAGGAAACAGCCGGCGGTGCCCGCGAGCACGATGACGACGCCGGCGATCGCCGGGCCGACGATGCGCGCCGCGTTTATCGCGACCGAGTTCAGGGTGACCGCGTTCGGAAGGTGCTCCGGCCCGACCATCTCCTGGACGAAGCTCTGCCGGGCCGGGTTGTCAATGGCGTTGCACAGGCCGATGAGCGCGGCGGCCACCCCGACCATCCAGAGTTGGGCCGTACCGGTGAGGTCGAGGATGCCCAGTGCCAGCGCGGCGAGTCCGGAGCCCACCTGCGTGCAGATCAGCAGGCGGCGCCGGTCCGTCCGGTCGGCGAGCAGACCGCCGTAGGGCCCGAAGAACAGCACCGGCAGGAACTGGGCGGCGGTGACCAGGCCGAGCGCCGTGCCGGAGGCGCCGAGCGAGAGGACCAGCCAGCCGAGGGCGATGGTCTGCATCCATGTCCCGCAGAGTGAAACGATCTGGCCGCCGAGGAAGAGCCGGAAGTTCGGCACCCGCAGGGCAGCGAACGTGCCACCTGTCGCCTTCGATGCCGAACCGGCTACCTTCTCCATCTGCAGGGTCATACGTGCACCTCCAGGGAGGGCAACGCCGGCCGGCAGATCGTTATTTCGCATCAGGTAAACATTTTCCTCCAGGGTGGACTCTCGTAACAGAATGGCTCTGATAACAGGGATCCGGTAACAGGGATCCGGATGTTACAGGGGGATGTTGCCGTGCACGTTCTTGTCGGGGCGGGAACGGGTCAGTGCGTCGGCGAGGGCGGAGGCAACCGCGCCCCGGGTGGCGGCGGGGGTGACGACCGCGTCGACGACGCCGAGTTCCACGGCGCGGTCGATGCCACCGACGGTGCGGATGTGCTCCTCGGTCAGCTCCGCCAGGACGCTGGGGCGGCGCTGGGCCGGGACCTCGGCGAGCTTGCGGCGGTGCAGAATGCCGACGGCGGCCTCGGCGCCCATGACGGCGACCTGGGCGGTCGGCCAGGCATACACGGCGGTCGCGCCCAGGCTGCTGGCGTTCATCGCGATGTACGCTCCGCCGTACGCCTTGCGGGTCACGACGGTGACGCGCGGCACGGTGCACTCGGAGAAGGCGTAGAGCAGCTTCGCTCCCCGCCGGACCACGCCTTCCCATTCCTGGCCCACACCCGGCAGGTAACCGGGCACGTCAACGAGCACGACCAACGGAACACCGAAGGAGTCGCACATCCGGACGAACCGGGAGGCCTTCTCGGCCGAGGTCGCGTCGAGGCATCCACCACGGCGCAGCGGGTTGTTCGCGACCACCCCGATGGTACGTCCGCCGAGGCGCCCCAGCACCGTCACGATGTTCGGCGCCCACCTCGGGTGGAGCTCGACGGCCTCGTCCTCGTCGTCGAGCACCGCCTTCACGAGCGGGCGCACGTCGTAGGCCCGCCGAGGATTGTCGGGCAGCAGTTCCCCGAGCTCGCGTCCGGTGACGGGGCCGATGTCGCGCTGATCGGCCAGCAGCACCGCGACCGCCCGGGTCCGCTCCACGGCCTCGTCCTCGGAGTCGCAGGTCACGTGCACGACGCCGCTGCGCCTGGAGTGCACGTCCGGCCCACCCAGGCTGTCGGCGGTGCATTCCTCACCGGTCACCGAACGCACCACGTCCGGGCCGGTGACGAACACCTTCGCCCCTGGGCCCATGATGACGATGTCGGTCAGGGCCGGCCCGTAGGCGGCTCCGCCGGCGGCGGCCCCGAGCACGAGCGAGAGCTGCGGGATCCGGCCGGAGGCCCGCACCGTGGCGGCGAAGATCCGGCCGACTCCGTCAAGCGAGGCGACACCCTCCTGAAGCCGGGCGCCTCCCGAGTGCCAAATCCCGACGACCGGGCAGTTCATCCGGACGGCGGACTCGATGGCATGAACGATGCGGGCACAGCCGTCGCGCCCCATCGCGCCACCCTGTACCGTCGGATCTGTCGCGAAGGCGACAACCTCGTTCCCGCCGACAAGCCCTTGCCCGGCAACGACTCCGGACGGGTCGCCGACCGCGAACAGCGACAGGGTGTCTGGATCGAAAAACCGGGCGAGCCGAGCCTGAGGTGTGCGGGGGTCGACTCGGTCGATCGTGGACAGACTCACCGTGCGTCTCCTTGCCTGAGCGGCGTCGGACTGCTTCGCAGGAGGCCGATACGCGACCACCTGTGGTATGCGCCGGCTTCCGCTGGGCACTCGGTCCGGCGACCATGACGCTCGCCGAAACGGCGGGCGGTGCCGCGGCGGCGGTGGGGTGGCCGGCGCCGCCGCGGGTGACATCGGTTGGTGGTGGTGCGGGCGGTGGACGTCTGACCAGCCGACCAGCCGACCAGCCTGCCGACGGTCAGGCGGTGAAGGCCAGGCAGATGTCGTGACCGCCGAACCCGAACGAGTTCGACAGCGCGGCGCCCGGGCGGATGGTCCGGTTGTCGATCCGCACGACGTCGAGCGCGATCTCGTCGTCGAGAGCGTCGAGGTTGCGCGTCGCGGGAACCAGGTGCTCCCGCAGCGCCAGGACGCTGAACACGGCCTCTACCGCGCCGGCGGCACCGAGCAGGTGCCCGGTGGTCGACTTGGTCGACGTCACCGCGATCTCGTCGATGTGGTCACCGAAGGCGCTGCGCAACGCCAGCGCCTCCGCCGCGTCACCGGCGGGGGTGGACGTGGCGTGGGCGTTGACGTGGACGACGTCACGGGGTTCCAACGAGCCGGACCGCAGCGCCGCCCGGATCGCCCGGGCCGCGCCGGCACCGGTCGGCTCCGGCGCGGCGATGTGGTAGGCGTCCGAGCTGATGCCGGCGCCGGCCAGGGTGCCGTGGACCCGGGCACCGCGGGCGGCCGCGTGCTCGGCCGCCTCGAGGATGAGGATTGCCGCGCCCTCGCCGAGCACGAAGCCGTCCCGCGCCTTGTCGAACGGACGGGAGGCGGCCTCGGGTGCGTCGTTGCGGCGGGACAGCGCCTGCATCTGCGCGAAGCCGGCCATGGTCAGCGCCGAGATCGCCGCCTCGGTACCGCCGGCGATCACGACGTCGGCGCGCCCGGCCCGGATGATGTCCAGCGCCAGCGCGATGGCCTCCGAGCCGGAGGCGCACGCGCTGACCGGGGCGTGCACCCCCGCCTTCGCGCCGAACGCCAGGCCCACGGTGCTGGCCGGGCCGTTCGGCATGAGCATCGGCACCAGGTGCGGGGATACCCGCCGGGGGCCCTTCTCCCGGATCACGTCATGCTGGTGGAGCAGGGTGAGCACGCCCCCGATCCCCGAGGCCACACACGCGGCGAGGCGTTCCTGGTCGACCTCGGGTGAGCCCGCGTCAGCCCACGCCTCACGCGCGGCGGTCAGAGCCATCTGCTGGCTGCGGTCGAGGGTACGAGCCTCGACCCGACCCAGCGGCGGCTCGACCGCCAGCGGCGCGGCGATATGGACCGGGAGCTGCTCGACCCAGCCCTCGGTGAGACGCCGGACGCCGGAGCGGCCCGAGAGCAGACCCTCCCACGTCGAGGCGACATCGCCACCGAGGGGAGTAGTAGCCCCGAGGCCGGTGACGACGACCTGCCTGGGGGGCGTGGTCACGCCGCGACACCTGCCCGCTGGATGTAGGAGACCGCGTCACCGACGGTCTTGAGGGTCTTCACGTCGTCGTCCGGGATCTTCACCCCGAACTTCTCCTCCGCGGCGACGACCACCTCGACCATGGACAGCGAGTCCACGTCCAAGTCGTCGATGAAGGTCTTGTCGGCCGTCACGTCGGCCGGGTCGACACCGGCGACCTCTTCGAGGATGACGGCGAGACCGGCGAGGATGTCAGCTTGGGACATGATCGTTCCTCCTGATGGGATGTTGTCGGTCGGTGGCGAGTGGTGCGCGGGGCTGCCGCGTACCAGCGCGGAAGCGTGGGCGCCTGGATCAGGGGCGCGGTCGGGCTGATGGTCATCGGACGCCTCGCCGCAGTGCGGTGCGGGACGGTCGCGGTGCGGTGTCGAGGGTTGGTCGAGGGTTGGTCGAGGTTGTCAGGGGCAGCGCACGAGCTGCCCGCAGTAGGTCAGGCCGGCACCGAAGCCGAACAGCAGCACCGGGTCTCCCCGGCGGATCTCGCCGCTCTCCAGCAACCGGCTGAGTCCCAGCGGAATGCTTGCGGCGGAGGTGTTGCCGGCATCGACCACATCGCGGGCAACGGCAGCGTTCGTGGCGCCGATACCCGTCACCAACGCTTCGACGATCCGCAGGTTAGCCTGATGCGGAACGATACCCGCGAGGTCCTCGGGTGCCACGCCGGCCTGCTCGCAGATCTGGCGGAGGACCGGGACCAGGGAGATCGCCCAGCGGAACACCGCCTGGCCCTCCATGCGGAAGGAGTTGTCGCCGTAGCCGGGAACCTGGATCGTCTCGGGCCGGGATCCGTCGTGCCCCCAGACCGCCGGGCCGATCTCGTTGGTCTCCGCCGGGCCGATCACGGCTGCTCCGGCACCGTCGGCGAGCAGGATGCAGGTGCTGCGATCGTCCCAGTCGGTGTAGTCCGACAGCCTTTCGGTGGCCACCACGAGCACGTTGCGCAGGGTGCCAGCGCGCACCATGTCGGCGGCCGTCGACACCGCGTAGCTGAAACCGGCGCAGGCGCCGTTGATGTCGAACGCCCCGGCCCGGCCGGCCCCGATGCGATGGGCGATCTGCGGACCGGCACCCGGGATCTGGGAGGGAGAGGTACAGGTCGCCCCGATCACCAGATCGATCGAGTCGGCGGTGAGGCCGGCGGCGGCGAGCGCCTTCTCCGCGGCCGCGGCGCCCATCGCGACGATGGTTTCCTCGTCGTCGGCGATGCGCCGGCTGGCGATGCCGGTACGGGCCTGGATCCAGGCGTCGGAGGTGTCGACCCGTTGGGCGATCTCGTCGTTGGTCACCACCCGGGCCGGACGGTAGACGCCGAGGCCGAGCATGCGGGCACCGGTCAGCTCGGTCATGCCTGCGCTCCCACCAGGGCGTCGTCCGTCGTCGAGCCCGGTGGAGTTCCGGGGGTTGGGTCCGCCAGGCTTGCCGGGACCGCGCTCAGGAGTTCGGCGCCGAGGTACTCGGCGACCAGCTCGCGGGCCGCGGGCAGGTCGTCGGGGCTCTTCACCGCGTGGATCGTGACACCGGGCAGTTCCCGGCGGGCGATCCCGGCGAGAGCGCCGGCCGGGGGGAGTTCGATGACCGCACCGACCCCGAGATCGCGCAGCGTCGCGAGGCACAGGTCCCACCGGACCGGCGCCGCGACCTGGGCCACCAGCCGGCTGATCAGCTCGGCCGGGTCGGTGACGATCGCCCCGTCGGCGTTGGACAGCGCGGCGGCCCGCGGTACCCCGGGCCGGAGGCCACCCGCGACCGCGGCCAGCGCGTCGCGCGCGCAGGACATGTGCCGGGTGTGGAAGGCGCCGGCGACGGACAGGGGACGCAGCCGGACACCCGCGGGCGGCTCCGCGGCGAGCCGGGCGAGGTCGCGGGCGGTGCCGGCGGCGACGATCTGCCCGGCACCGTTGCGGTTGGCTGCGGTCAGGCCGAGTTCACTCAACCGGGCGGCCACCGCCTCGGGATCACCGCCGAGCAGCGCCGTCATGCCGGTCTCGACCCGGGCGGACGCCTCGGCCATCGCGCGTCCCCGCAGGGCCACCAAGACGAGGGCCTCCTCGGCAGTGAGGGTGCCGGTGAGGGCCGCGGCGGTGATCTCGCCGACGCTGTGACCGGCCAGCACCAGGGTGTCCGGTCCGACCGGGGAGGTGACCGGCAGCCCGAGATGTTCGGCCGCGATCAGCCCGCTCGCGACGATCAACGGCTGGGCGATCGCCGTATCCCGGATCGTCTCGGCGGGCGCCTCGCACCCGGCTTCGAGCAGGTCGATCCCGACTGCGGCGGACCACCAGCGCAGCCGTTCTTCCGCCCCCTCGAGACCGCGCCAGGCGCGGAGCTGTCCGGGGGTCTGTGCACCCTGGCCGGGCGCGAGGATCGCGAGCACCTGTTCACCTAACCCCTCACGAGGACCGGTTGTCGCTGGCGGCCACTCACCGATGTGTCGACCGGCTGTTGTAGGTGTCCTACAAACCGATCTGTTTGGATCGGACGTTACTGCGCGACGCCGACATCGGCCTGGAATGGCATGACGGACCTGCAAAGTAGTTCGATGTGACCATTCTCGCGCGGGGGTGAGAGGGTCGTGGGACGACTTGAATGATCATGTTTTGCCTGTAGGTAACACACCGTCGAGGCGTCCCAGAACGAGCGCAATATGCAGGATGAAGCGTTCGCGGTGGTCCGCCGGATCCAGCCCGCACACCTCGGCGGCCTTACGGAGTCGGTAGCGGACCGTGTTGGTGTGGAGATACAGCGCCCGGGCCGTCGCCTCCAGCGACGAGCCGAAGTCGAGATAGGCCCCGGTGGTCTCCAGTAGTGGGGTACCGGCGTCGCGCAGCGGGGCGTACACCTCGTCGATGAGCGCCCGCCGGGCGTCGACGTTCCCCGCGAGGGCGAGTTCCGGGAGCAGAGCGCGGGCCATGACCGGCCGGGGTGCGGCTGGCCAGGCGGCGACCACGTCCGTGGCGGCGAGGGCGACCCGCGCCGCGTGCGGTGCCCCGGTCAGGTCACCGACCACCGGGCCGACCACCACCGGGCCCGGCCCGCAGGCGGGAAGCAGTGCCCGGGCCGCGTCCAGGACAGTGTTCACCGGCGCGGTGCCGCCGGCCGGACGGGTACCCGCGGTGGCGGGAGGTTCGACGCTGTTCTCCGGCTGGAGGGTCATCTCGGGACGGCCGATGCCGTCCCTGCCGGCAGTGAAATTCCCGCCGACCACCATCACCAGGCGATCGTGGTGGACCCCGGCGAGAACCTCCAGTTGGGCCATGCGGGCGAGCCGGTGCACCTCATCGACCACCACCTCCGGCGAGTTGCTCCCGGCCGTGCCGACGATGACGGTGACGGACGGCGGGTTACGCCAGCCCACCGCGGCCGCCCGTGACGGCAGCGCCCGGTCGACCTCGCCCCGGACCACGTGGTCGACGACCAGCGCCTCCAGCCGGGCGTCCCAGGCACCGCGTTCCTCAGCGGCGCGGGCGTAGACGACCGCGCCGGCGAACGCGATGTCACGGGAGTAACGCAGGACATCGGCGAGCAGCCGTTGTTCGTGCTCCGGGCCGGCCAGGTTCGGCACCTCGGCCTCGATCGCCTCCACCGCGACCCGGACCAGATCGACGAGTCGGCGGAAGGTCACGGCGCGGACGAGTTCCCGCGGGGCGACCCGGAAGACGTCCTCGGACAGATCCCGGGCGTGTTCGGGCCGCCGGCACCACTCCACGAACGACGAGATGCCGGCCTGCACCACGAGCTGAATTCCGGCGCGGTGACTCGCCGACATGGCCGGGAACCAGGGCAGCGCCTCCGCCATCCGGGCCGCCGCCCGGGATGCGAGCATCCCGCTCGACCGTTCCACCCGGCGGATCACCTCGCTGGTGCTTTCTCCGCCGGATGTGCTCCCGGTCGATGTGGGTCGGGCCTGGTCGCCGGCGGGTCTGGGGCTGGCCCCGCCGGCCGACCACGGGTTGCCCAGATCGGGGATACGCGGCTCCGGGTAGTCGACGGATTGCTCCGGCACCGGCCCGGTTTCGGGGCTCGGCTCGGTTTCGGGGCTCGGCTCGGTTTCGGGGCTCGGCTCGATCTCGCCTGCCGGTGTCGGGACGGGGGGCGCCCCCGGTTCAAGGCGGGCTGTCCCAGTCACTGTGTCCGAGGAGGAATCCGAGGAAGAGGCTGCCACGTCCGTCAGCATGCCTCAGCCGTCCCGCACCCCTGTGTATTGCCGGTCCCGTCATATTGCCGGTCCTGTCATGTGGCTCCGACGGGTGGTGCGGATGGGGGCCCGATCCTGATCGGTCGGGATGCCCCGGTCGGTCGGGCCTGGTCCCGGGCGTGGAATTCACCGAACGGGGGATGGTGTCGAGGCGGGAAAGGCCACAGGAGCAGGAGCAGGAGCAGGAGTCGTAGGCGTGGGCGTGGGCGTGGGAGTGGGAGTGGGGCGGGAGCGGAGGCGATGCGGGATGCTGCGGGTATGCGCGAGGTGAGCATTCGTGGAGACGGGATACGGCTGGGGCAGTTCCTCAAGCTCGCGGATGTGGTCGAGGCCGGATCCGAGGTGAAGGAGCTGCTCGCGGGCGGGATGGTGCGGGTCAACGGGGAGGTCGAGACCCGGCGGGGCCGGCAGCTCGCGCCGGGGGACGAGGTTGCCGTGGCCGGCGAGGCACTTCGGGTCCTGTGAGCCATCGCCACGACTCTGCCGGTCGCCGGGCGTCTGCCGGTCGCCGGACATCAGAGCCGGTCGGAGTAGGTGGCCGCCCAGTCGTGGACCTTTGTCACGTAGGCCCTGGTCTCCTGGAAGTCGGGGATGCCCCCGGCGGTTCGCACGGCGGCCGGGCCGGCGTTGTAAGCGGCGAGGATCAGCGAGACCCGGTCACCGGGTAGATACCCGACCTCCTGGGCGAGCCGGGCCTCGTAGAAGGCCGCGGACGGGATGGCGTCGAGCGGGTCGAGTGGGTCGGTGATCCCGTCGTGGTTACCGTCGATCCCGAACTCGGCCCAGGTGGTGGGGAGGAACTGCATGATGCCCCGGGCGCCGGCGCGCGAGACCGCCTGCGCGTCGAACTTGCTCTCCACCCGGGCCTGCGCCGCGAGCTGCGCGGCGGTCAGGACACCGTAGGTCGCCGCCGCGGACCGGAAGACCGGGACCAGGTCGTCGGGCACGTCGACGTGGGGGTACCGCAGTACGCCGCAGCCGCTCATCAGGGTGATGACGATGAACGCGGCCAGGGTAGAACGTGCGGGCACCCCATTGATCATCCGCACATTGTCCGTCCCCGGGATCGGGGATGTCTCGTTGCCCACGTCGTCATGCCATGTCCCGGGGGCCTTCGTCAACGCGAAGCTATCCAACCAGGGCCGTGCGCAGTGACCGCAGGTCGGTCTCGGTGAGACCGGCGTGCCGAGCCCAGGCCGCGGGACCGCCCCAACCGGCGTCGACACCGGCCAGGAAGCCCCGCATGACCTCGGGCCGGCAAGCCAGGTGGCCCGAGGTGAGCAAGGTCACCGAGTGGTTATAGGACGGTCGGTCGGCCAGGCGGGCGTTGACCCGGTCGATGCGCTCGTTCGTCTGGACGTAGTCGGCGACGATCGCCTCGGGGTGCACGCCGACGAGACTGAGGAGCAGGGCCGCGAGCACGCCGGTACGGTCCTTTCCCGCCGCGCAGTGGAACAGGGCCGGGCCCGCCGTCGGCTGGGCCAGCAGGCGCAGCGCCCTGGCCACCGAGTCCCCGGCCAGGCGCAGGTAGTCCAGGTAGTGCTCGATCCGGTCGGCTGAGTCGCGGTCCTTGACGATGGCAGGGTAGCGCGGATCGTCCGGCATCACCCATTCACCGGGGAGAAAGGACAGATTGTGGTAAGTGACCGGTTCGTAGGCGAGCGGCCCGCGGCCCTCCCGCTCCGCCTCCTCCTTGGCCCGTAGGTCGATGACCATGCGTAGCCCGAATGTCTCCCGCAGCGTGAGCACGTCACCGTCTGTCAGGGCCTGGACGGAGTCGGTGCGCAGGAATACCCCCCATCGGGTGGTTGCACCGTCCAGGGTGGGCAGCCCACCCAGATCTCGCGCGTTGTCGCAACCCGACATGTTGAACCATCGCTCCACACGCTGATCGTAGAGCCCGAGACGGTGCCGCTGGGCCCGTTGGACGCAGCTGGGTCAGGGGCGCAGCCGGATCAGCCGCACGGTGGGGCGCCCCGCTGACTGGGCGGAGGTTTGGCGAGCCTCGCCGTCGTGCGTGCCCCACCCGACTCGGGTTGCGGCTGGTCGGGTGCGACGTGCTCGGGTGCGACGTGGATCGGCCGGGCGGGCACCCCGGCGACGACCTGCGCGGCCCGGATGTCGTCGGTGACGACGGACCCAGCTCCCACAACCGCCCCGTCGCCGATGCTGCGCAGGCCGACGATGCTCGCCTGCGCGCCGATCCACGCCCGCGCGCCGACGGCCACCGCACCGGAGAGCCGGGCCCCCGGCGCGACCGTGACGTAGTCACCCAGGCGGCAGTCGTGCGCCACGCTGGCGCCGATGTTCACCACTACGTGCCGACCGGTTTCGACGTTGGTGGTGATGCTGGCGAGAGCACAGACGACGGTACCCGGCCCGAGCTTCACGTCACCTCCGACGCTGGCCCGGGGGTGGACGAGGGTCGCCGGTCGTCGGCCGCGGGCGCTGGCGTACCGGTCGACGCGGGACCGGGTGGCCGCGTCGGCGAAGCCGATCAGGTAGTCGGCGTCAAGTCGATCGAGTAGGTCGAGTCCACCGAGGAGCACGGCTCCGCGCCGGGCGAGTGGATCCGGGTCCACACGGTCGTCATCGACGAAGCCGAGGATGTCGTAGCGGGGACCCTCGGTGGCCGCGTTGACCGCCTCCACCAGATCGAGCAGCTCCCGGCCGTGCCCTCCCGCGCCCACGATGACCAGCGAGCGCAGGTGAGCGGGCACGCGGCGACCGTAGACCCCGATCTAGGCGAGTTCAATCTGACACTCAGAGTAGTTGGATGAGCCATCCTGGCTGGCGTGGTGTCGCTCTTCGTGAAGAGATGGCCGGTGTAGGCGACCGATCATACTACTATCTGTATCATCGTGATCTCGAAGGGTGATGAATGGTGAAGGTAGTCGTGACGGGTGGGGCCGGCTTCATCGGGGCCCACCTGACCAGAGCGCTCCTCGCGGCAGGCACGGAGGTCGTCGTGATCGACGATCTCAGTACCGGGGCGCTGTCGAATCTCGCGGGGCTGCCGGCCGAGCTCGTCGTCGGCAGCGTGACCGACCGGACGCTCGTCGAACAGGCGTGCACCGGGGCGTCGAGCATCGTGCATCTGGCTGCCCGGCCGTCGGTCGAACGGTCGTTGCTCGACCCGATGGCCACCCACGCGGTGAACGCGACCGGCACCCTGACGGTGCTCGGCGTCGCCCACCGGGCCGAGACGCACGTCGTCGTCGTGTCCTCCTCATCGGTTTATGGTGACCGGTCGGCCGCTGGCGATCGGTCGGCCGCCGCTGGCGCGGGTCCGCTGTCGCCCTCGGCGGGCACCCCGTGCCTTCCGCGCAGTCCCTTCGCGGCCTCGAAGCTCGCCGCCGAGGGATATGCGCTGTCCTACCAGGCCAGTTTCGGTCTGCCGGTGCTCACGGTCAGGCTGTTCGACGTGTTCGGCCCGTACCAGTCCGCCGGGCACGCGTACGCGGCCGTGGTGCCGACCTTCATCGAGGCCGCGTTGGCCGGCCGGCCGCTGACGGTGCGCGGGGACGGCCGGCAGACGCGCGATTTCATCCCTGTCGAGCTGGTCACCGGGATGCTGTGCGATGCGGTGTGCCGCCGGCTGACCCATCCACACCCGGTCGACATCGGGTCCGGGACCCGTACCGATCTGCTCACCCTGATCGCCCGGCTGGAGGAGATTCTCGGCCGGCGGCTGGTCGTCGAGCACGCCGCGCCCCGGCCCGGGGAGATCTGGGACTCCCAGGCGGACACGACGACGATGCGTTCGCTGTTCCCGGACGTGACCGGGGCGGATCTCACCACCGCGTTGGCGGCAACCGTGACCTGGTACGCCGACCGGCTGGGGGCGGACCGCGCCGGGCCGCCAGCCGCCGGGCCGCCGGACGCGATGCTGCCCGCGTCCGCCGTCCACGGTGACCGGGATTGAGCCTGGATGGCGGATCATCCGCCGGCATCCGACAAACTCTCGGCCGTCCAGGCACTCCCGCACCACCAAGATGTCTTGGCCGTCCCTCGCGGGTGCCTGGGCCGTCGTTTGGCGTGCCCGGGGTCAGACTGGGCCCTGGCGACGTTCCTCCGGCGTCGATGGGTCCGGCGGCGGCTCCGTCCCCGGACCCATCCCCTCCCGCCACACCGTTCGGTAGTGAGGGCACGGTCCGAGATCACGCTCCAGCCTCGGCAGGCCCGCACCACCCTTACGCGCGTTCTCCATCTCCCGACTCACCCGTCGGCGGCACGCGTTGCACCGGATGCGGATGAACGGCACCGGCTCACTCATTTGGATTTCACCGTCCCACTGCCGCCGCAGCGGGGGCACTTGATCAGGTCACGGCCGGTGAACGTGCCGTCTTCATCCTTTTCCGCGGCCGGGTTGCCGATCTGCCCCTCGCCCTGGCAGCGGGGGCAGGTGAGGGTTGTTGATCTTTCGCCGTCGTTGAGCGGAGTCCTTCCCGACCCGCCACGCTTCGTGCCCCCGCTGCCGGACGAGGCGCCGCCACCGGTGTTCCCGCGCTTGTTCCAGACCATGCTGGGAGGCTAGCCTTGGCACGGTCTGGACGGAACCAGACGTACCGGATCTGTAACCACTCGGCGCGGGCTCAGACGGCGGCAACCCGGCGGCCGAGTTCCTGCATCAGCGGCTCCGACGGCCGTGACTCCTCCGCCGGCTAAAGCCGGCGGCCTGGTCCGCCACGCGGACGGTCACGTTGACCTGCGCTACGGCTATCTGGGCCTTCGGGAGATCCGCCTGCCCGCCACGATCTGGGATCAGATCCTCGCCGCGATCCGGTCCCGTGCGGTCGACGGCCTCGACCGATGACAATCCAGGCCCAGATCTGTCTGGCCTCCGCGGACTGGATCTGGCCCAGTTGCTTCCACCGGAGGAATGATGAGGACTGCCCGGCCGCCGCTGATCTGGCGACGGCTCAAGGCTGCGCCGGATGTGTGGTCGCCCGCCAGGACCCGATGATCCCAAACGTCACCGGGCCGGATGCGGTTGATGGTTGGACGCCGTGGGCTGGACGGGAATCCGCCCGGTCACGTCCGCGGCGGCCAGGGGTCCGCCTGCGGTCGCGCCCCCGTCCCCGGGTCGGTCCGCGCCTGCCGGGACCTCGTCCGCCGCGGCGTCCGCGCCGGCGAGGGCCGCGAGTTCGGCCAGCACCTCCTCCGGCGGGGCCCAGGGATCGAGGGCGAGGGCGTGGGTCGGGTCCAGGGCGGGCACGTCCACGTGCGAGATCAGCGGGTGGTGTGGTCGATGGTCGTCCTCGCCCGCACCGAGGAGCTCCTCATGGAGCTTCTCGCCGGGGCCGAGCCCGGTGTAGACGATCTCGATCGGCCGGTTCTCCCGAGCCACGAGCCGGGCGGCCACGTCCGCGATGCGCACCGGCTCGCCCATGTCGAGCACGAGGGCCTCGCCGGGTGATCCCAGCGCCCCGGCCTGCAGGACCAGTTGCACCGCCTCGTGGATGGTCATGAAGTACCGGGTGACCTCGGGGTGGGTGACGGTGATCGGCCCGCCGGCGGCCAGCTGGCCGGCGAAGACGGTCAGGACGGAGCCGTTGCTGCCCAGGACGTTGCCGAACCGGACGCTGACCAGCGTTCCGCGGGCCCGGCGGGCGAGGCACGCGGTGAGCCGCTCGGTGATCCGCTTCGAGTAGCCGAGGGCGCTCGTCGGGTTCGCCGCCTTGTCCGTGGAGATGTTGACCAGCCGGTCGACGCCGCAGGCCACGGCCGTCTCCAGGATCGTCAGAGTGCCCCAGACGTTGGTCTTCACCGACTCGCCGGGGAAGCGTTCGAGCAGCGGGAGGTGTTTGAGCGCGGCGGCGTGGAAGACGACCTCGGGCCGGCGCTCCGTGAACAGCGTGGTCATCAGGTCGATGTCGCGGATGTCGCCCAGCACGATGGCGTCGTCGTCGAGCATCGCCCGGCCGGAGATCGACAGCTGCACCGCGCGCAGTGCCGACTCGTCCCGGTCCAGCATGATCAGTTCGGCCGGCCCGTAGCCGGAGATCTGACGGCACAGCTCCGAACCGATCGATCCGCCCGCCCCCGTCACGAGCACCCGTCGGCCCGCGAGGTAGCTCGCGGCGGCGGACATGTCGGTGCGGATCTGCCGCCGGCCGAGGAGGTCGGCGAGGTCGAGGTCGCGGATGTCCCCGACGCCGACCCGCCCGTCGATCAGGTCCGCGACGCGGGGAAGCACCTTCACGGTCAGCCCGGCGCCCTCGGCGATTGCGCTGATCTCCCGCAGCAGTGGGCCGTCAGCGCTGGGGATCGCCACGAGCAGGGTCCTGGCCCCGGTCGACTCGGCGACGGCGCCGATTCGCTCCCGGCCACCACGTACCCGGACCCCGAGTAGCTGGAGGTTGTGTGTGCTCGGGTCGTCGTCGAGCAGCGCGACCGGGTAGTAAGGACTGTTCCGGGTGCGCAGCATGGCCGCCAGTACCCGTTCAGCCCCGTCACCGGCGCCGAACACGAGGAGCGGTTCGGCGTGCTCCCTGCTCGGCCGACGGAGGTGTTCCTCGGTCAGCCGCCAGAGGTAGCGGATGCCGAACATCACGACCAGGGCCACCGCGCCGCCCAGTGGCGGCACGCTCAGCGGGACGGGTCTCGGGGAGCCGAACGCGGCGATGACGACGGCCACGCTGACGACCGTGAGCAGGACCGACACGAGCAGGCCGAGGACCTCCTCGAAGCCGCCGAAGCGGTAGCGCCCCAGGTAGAGGTGCAGGGCGGTACCCAGGAAGTGGAGCACGCAGACGGCGAGCGTGCAGATGACCCAGAAGCCGAGATCGCTCAGCGCGCCGAGCGTGAAGTCCAGGCGGCCGATCTGGGCCGAGATGAGGCCCAGGACCAGCGCCGCACTGTCCAGAGTGATCTGCAGGCCGACCCGCTGACGGAGGTTGAGCCGGGAGACGCGCCGTGCGATGTGCGCTGTCCACCGACCATGACCCACTCCGTCTACTCTACGTCTCCACATGAGGCCATAGAGTAAGCGTGTCTAAGAGTAAAAGAATGACTACTCATCGAGTATGTTGAGTCGGTCTTCGATGACGGTGAGTGGTCGGGACCTAGGTCCTGGGAGGGTGGTCGACGGGTGGAGCTGCGCGACTACGTCCGTGTTCTGCGCCGAAGCTGGACGATCATGATCGCCGGCGTGGTCCTCGGCGGGCTGCTGGCCGCCATGGCGACCTGGCGAACGACGAAAGAGTACGCCGCCTCGGTGACGATGGTCGTCTCCTCGCCGGACAGGGGCGCCGGAGCCGCCTCGGCCTACCAGGGAGGCCTGCTCTCCCAGCAACGCGTCAAGTCCTATGCCGACCTGGTGGCCAGCGAGCGGGTGGCGACGGCCGTGATCGCACGCCTGCACCTGCACGCGACTCCGGAGGCCCTGCGGGCCCAGATCAGCGCGCACGCCGTCCCGGACACCGTGCTGCTCCAGGCCGTCGTGCGCGATTCCGACCCGAGACGAGCCATGATCATCGCAGATGCTGTCGGTGAGACGTTCTCCACCACCATTGCGAAGATCGAGACGCCGTCGGCCGACGAACCACCCTCCGTGCGGGTGACTGTCTGGGAACACGCGAAGCTGCCCGTCTCGCCCGTCTCGCCCCAGCCGATCCGCAACCTCGCGCTCGGAGCGCTGCTCGGGCTGATCGTCGGCAGCGCCGCCGGGATCGTCCGATACCGCCTCGACACGAGCGTGTCCAGTGAGGACGACGCCCGTGAGACGACCGAGCTGCCCAACCTCGCCGTCATCGGCTACGACGGTGCCGCCGACCGGCATCCCCTCATCATCAACGCCAAGCCCCGCTCGGCCCGGGCGGAGGCGTTCCGCCAGCTGCGGACCAACCTGCAGTTCGTCGAGGTGGACACCGGACCTCGATCGATCCTGGTGAGCAGTGCGGTCCCCGGCGAGGGCAAGACCACCGTGGCCTGCAACCTCGCGATCACCCTGGCGCAGGGCGGTGCGCGGGTCTGCCTGATCGAGGGGGACCTGCGACGGCCGTCGTTCGGCGAGTACCTCGGGGTCGAGTCCGCCGCCGGGCTCACCTCGGTCCTCATCGGCGCCGCGGACCTCGACGACGTCCTGCAGCCCTGGGGGGAGGGTCGGGTCGGGGAGGGGCGCGTAGAGGTCCTCGCCAGCGGCCCCATCCCGCCGAATCCCAGCGAGCTGCTCGGCTCCAAGGGCATGGCCGGACTCATCAACCTGCTGTCCGCCCGCTTCGACATCCTCCTGGTCGACGCCCCGCCCCTGCTACCGGTGACTGACGCGGCCGTGCTCGCCACCCGGGTCGAGGGGGTTCTGCTGGTGACGCGGGCCGGGCGGACCCGCCGCGAGCACCTCCGGCGGGCCGTCGAGGCGCTGCGGGCGGTCGACGCCCGGATGATCGGCACCGTGCTGAACATGGTGCCGGTCAAGGGACCCGACGCCTACGACTACGGCCCGGGCGACGGTTACGTGTCACGCGGCCGGCACGCCAGGACCTCCTCGCCCCGAACCCTGGAGATCCCGGCGCCCGATTCCGGGGTCCGGCCTGCTTGGCCGGTCACCTCGCCTCCGTCGCTGCCGTCACCGGCTCCTTCTTCTCCGGCTCCTGCTTCTCCGGCTTCGGCCGTGACGCCGGTTCCCGCCGCCACGGCGCGTCTCGGGATAGCCGACGGTGGCGACGAGTCGAGCTCGGCGCGGGACCCGCTGCCCGACGGCGCCACGACTGTCCCGAGCGCCACGACTGTCCCGAGCGCCACGACTGTCCCGAGCGCCACGACTGTCCCGAGCGCCACGACTGTCCCGAGCGCCATGACTGTCCCGAGCGCCATGACTGTCCCGAGCGGCGGACCGCACGTCAGGGTGCCGGCGGCACGCGGATCGGCCGAGGAGATCATCTCCGTCGGTGGAAGGACACCGCGCGGTACGGACCCGGCTGGCGGGACGACGCCGGATGACAACGGCGCGACCCGGCCGCCGTCCTCCCCATGACGGATTCGCCACCGGGGGAGAGAACCGGGTCCGCTCCGGGCCTGGATCCGGTGGTCCTGGATCCGGTTCCGGACCTGGACCGGGTTCCGGACCTGCTCACGCGGGCGCCCGTGGGTGGGCGGGACGTGGGTGGGCGGGACGTGGGTGGGCGGGACGTGGGTGGGCGGGACGTGGGTGGAGGTGCTGAGGCCAGGGCGGGGCAGCACCGCGTCGGCCGTGGTCGCCGGCGTCACCGTGGTCGCCGAGCCCGGTACCGCCGGCTGGCCGCCGGGGTCGCGACGGCCCTCGTTGTGCTGGTGGCGATGACCGCCTGGGTGGTCGTGCGCGGAGTGCTGGCCAAGTCCCGTCTCGACGAGGCCAGGCAGCGGATCGCCGTCCTGCAGCGGCAGGTTCTGAGCGGAGACTTTCCCCGCGAGGCCGAGCTGCGATCGCAGATCGAGCAGATCCGGCGGCGGGCCACCGCTGCGCGGGCCCTGACCTCGGATCCGGTGTGGTCGGCGTTCGGGCGGCTGCCCGTCGCTGGCTGCCCGATGCGCTCGGCGGCGACGCTGATCCGAGAGGTGGACGCGGCCGCCGGCACCAGCCTGCCGGCCGTGGCCGACCTGGGTCCCTCCCTCGATCCGCGGGTGCTGCGCCAGCGTATGACGATCAATGTCCGGGCGCTCGCCGCGGTCCGCCGCCCGGCCGAGCGATCCTTCAACGCCCTCTCCGCGTTGCGGGCGGCGGCGGAGAACGTACCGGACTGCGGATGGGCCGGGCGGGTCAGCGGCATCGCCGACGCCCGCGCCGAGATGATCGATCGGAGCCGGCGCCTGGCCGGTGCGCTGGACACCGTTGTTCTGGCCGCCCGGGTCGGTCCCGAGATGCTCGGCGGGGGCGGTGTCCGTCGCTACCTGCTGATCGTCCAGAACCCGGCCGAGTCCCGCGCCAACGGGGGGATCATCGGTGGGTTCGGCCTGCTGACCGCGGAGCACGGGCGGCTGTCCATCGACGGCATCTCGGGCAACGGTGCTCTGCCGGGAGGCCCCACCCAGCAGCGACCGGCGACGGGGCTGCCGGTCCCGTTCGCGGCCCGTTACGGCGCCTTCTGGCCCGACCGTATCTGGGCGAATATCAACCTGACCCCCGACTATCCGATGGCCGGCAGGCTCTACAGCGCGTTCTACCGGGCCGGCACGGGCCTCGACGTCGACGGCACGATCAGCCTCGACCCCACGACGTTGTCGTATCTTCTCGCCGCGAGCCGGCCCGCGGTGCTCCCCGACGGCACGTCGGTGGCCGCGGGGCACCTGGTCGATCTCGTCGAGTCGCGCGTCTATGGCGAGATCATGGACGCGGCCGCCCGCGACCGCTTCTTCGCCCAGGTCGGTCAGGCCGTCTATGCGGCCGTGGAGTCGGGAGCCGGCGACACGACGAAGCTGGTGACCGCGCTGGGACGGGCCGCTCGCGAGGGTCGGCTGGAAATATCCAGCAACCACGCCGAGGAGCAGCGGATTCTTTCGTCCACGGCGCTGGGTGGTGCGCTGCCGGACGCGCCTGGGCCGTTTCTCGGGGTCGTCACCCAGAACGCGACGGCGAGCAAGCTGGACTACTGGCTACGGCGGCAGACCACCTACCGCATGCAGCGGCAGCCGAACGGCGCCGGCCTGGCGACGATCACGATCCGGCTCACCAACGCCGCCCCCGGCGGGCTGCCGGCCTATGTGCGCCACCGGCAGGATCTCAAGGATGCCGCTGGGAATCTCCGGGCGCAGAACAATCTCTGGCTCTCGGTGTACACGGGCCGAGGCAGCTGGCTCGTCGCTGCCCGGCTCGACGGTGTGCCCATCGGCCTCGCCGGCGGTTCCGAGTCCGGGCATCCCGTGCTCTCCACCTATCTCACCGTCGATCGCGGCCAGACCCGGACCCTGGAAATCAAGGTCCGGGAGCCGGTAGGCGGCCCGGCACTCACCGTGCGTCCACAGCCGTTGCCCGTCGCGGAGCGCCTGGAGGTGCAGGGGCTACCGGTCGTCCCTCCCTGGTCATCCCAAGGGTCGTCCCAAACCCAGAACTGACTACTCTGACTACAGAGAGTTCTTGACCTTCGCCCGCATCGAGTCGCCCGCATCGGGGCCTGATCCGCTTCGTCCTCAACGCAGCGGATCGAACGGGGACAGCTCGGCCGCGGGCGCACCGGTGGCGATGGCGTCGGCGAGGAGGCGGCCGGTGACCGGGCCGAGGGTGATGCCCCACATGCCGTGCCCGCCGGCGATGAAGACCCGCGGCGAGATGGTCGGGCCGATCAGCGGCAGACCGTCCGGGGTGCACGGGCGTGGTCCCACCCATTCGGCGGCGCGGGTGTCCAGGTCCACCCCGCGCAGCAGGCCGCGGGTCGCCTCGACCACCGCCCGGATGCGCCGCGGGTCGGCCGCCGCGTCCGGATGGCGGAACTCCATCATGCCGGCGACCCGCAGGCCGTCCCTCAGGGGCGTGCAGGCCACCCGGGAGGCGGGGAAGTAGATCGGACCGCTCGGCGGCTGTTCGGTCGCGACCAGGAAGCTGTATCCGCGACCGGCCTGGACGGGAAGGCGGACCCCGAACGGACGGGCCAGCCGGGGAAGCCAGGCGCCGGTGGCGATCACTGCCGCGTCGTAAGGCCCAGCGGGCCCCCCTGGTCCGAGCAACTCCACCCGGCCACCTGCCTCGCGCACCTCGTCGATGGCCATCGCCTCGTGCACGAGGCCGCCGCGTTCCCGGACGCTGTCGGCGAGGGCTGCGACGAAGCGGCCGGGATCGCAGAACCGCTGCCCCTGCACGGATACGACGTACCGGACCTGCTCGGACAGCAGAGGTTCGAGGTCGCGGGCGGCCACCGGGTCCAGCACCTCGGCATCGACGGGCTGGCCGGTCGCCCGGATCTCGGCGAGCTCCGTCAGGAGGGCGTCGAGGCCGGACCGGTCGCGATAGCCGGCCAGGAACGGGGCGGCGGCGCGGGTCGGCGCAGTCACGCCGCCCGCCGCGAGCTCGTCAAAGGCACCGAGAGCAGCGCGGGTCAACGGCACCAGCGCGCGCATGGCGGTTCGCCACCGCGCGGTCGTGCTGTGCCGGACGAATCCGGCGATGAAACGGGCGAGCCCCAGATCGGCGACCGGCGGCACGTACACCGGTGAGTCCGGGCGCAGGAGCACCCGCAGCCCGTAGCGCAGGACCGCGGGCTCCGGCAGGGGCGTCGCGAGCCCCGGGGTGAGCCAGCCGGCATTGCCCCAGGAGGATCCGGCCCCGGCCCAGGTGGGTCCGGCGGTGAGGTGGTCGCGGTCGAAGACCGTCACCCGCCTGCCGCGGTCCTGGAGGAACCACGCCACGCACAGCCCGACCATCCCGCCGCCGATCACCGCGACCTGGTCGGGAACGGCGTGCCCCGGCCGCGGGCGTGACCCGTGCGGCGCGCTCAGCCCCGCGGCGTTCCCGGCCGGTCGGGTCGTGTCCGTCGATTCCGTCACGTCCGCCTCAATCGGGTGATTTCCCACCGCCGCCATTATCCTCCCGCGACGCCGGATCCGCTGTCTACAGCACCACCTCACCGGCCTTCCGACTTATAGTCCGTCGTCGAGTCCCCTCACCGGCCGCCTCGCCCGCGACCGGGGCCACCAGGCCCTGCTCACCGGGCACGGAATCGGCCGGACCCAGGCCGCGGTGTTCCTCGCCGAGCTCGGGGACATCACCCAACCTTTCGTCGCGTTCCGTAGCGACAATGCCATGGGAGCGGGTTGATCTCTAGGTGGTGCGCTGGTGTTCCATGTGGAGCAGCACGAGGCAGGCCTTCACGACGGATCCAATCTTCCAGGGGTCGATCGTGACGTTGCGCAGGACGCTGAAGGTGCCCTTGAGCAGCCCGTTCCCTCGTTCACCGACGGCGCAGCGCATTGTGAATCATGTTGTGCCCCTTGTGCTCGCGGGTCAGGACACCGCCCCTCGGCGCCCCGTCGGGTCGCGTGGCTTGCACAAACACCGCGTCCGCGCCGGCATCCACATAGCGGTTCGCGCGGTTCAAGGCCTCGGCCACGCCGTGCCCGGCCACCAACGCTCCGGTTCGGGTGATCAAGAAACAGCTGGGCTCCAGCCCGCGGCGCGTGGCGCGGAGGCGTTTCTCCTGTTCTTCCACGCTGGCCAGGTCCCGCTCACCGGGGTACAGGCTCGACCGCTTGTCCAGCGTGTTGTCCTCGATGCACACCGCGCTCGCGCCGGCCTGGGAGATTGTCCGCGCCGCCAGGTCTACCTTGCGCGGGCCCCCCGTACCCGGAATCCATGTCCACAACCACCGGATAACGCGTCGCCCTCACCACGGTCCGTACCACACTGGCCATCTCGGAGGAATCCACTAGTCCGAGATCGGGAAGGCCCAGCACGGCGGACACACAGAAACTGCTCACCCAGACGAAGTCGATGTTCTGCTTGTCAGTCACACAAGCGGACAGGCCATCATGCACCCCCAACCCGAGACGTACAGGAGTATCGGTCGAGAACCAGTCGAGTGTCATGTCAGTGCCCTGTCAAATGATTCGGCGGGAAGTTGACCAGAAGATGGACGTGGTCGCGCTCGCCGTTGAACTCGACCAGTTCGGTCTCGACGTCGACGCACACGGCCCGCATGATTTCGTCTAGAAGATCACGGAAAATCTTGTTCCGCGGCTGCTGTGGTCGGGATCCAGCTGTTGTCGCTGGTGCGGGTGAGCCCGAGGTTGACCAGCCGGCGGAGGTTGGGAGCGGCCGCGCGGTGGTGGAGCCAGCTGTCGTTGCGGGCCACGCCGCGGTAGGGCACCCGGCGGTTGCCGTGGGCTGTCAGCCAGGCGATCCCGCGTTCGACCGGGGGCGCCAGCGGCGGTACTCGTCCGGCCAGGCCGGGTCGGTGGCCTCGTGGCGGGCGGCGGCCAGCAGGGCGTGTTTGGGGTGGATGGTGAGGGTTCGCCCGGTTTGGGAGGTGGCGCAACGGTCACGCGGGCAGGTGCGGCACAGGGTCCTGAACTGGTCCTGGCGGTGACCGTGGGCCTGGGGACGCCCCAGAGGGGTGGTGTGTCCGGCCGGGCAGGTGACCGTGGCGGCGGCGTCGAGCAGCCCCAGCCCGCCCGCGGCCTTCCACCGCAGATCACAGCGCAACGCCCGCACCGTCTCGACTCCGACAACCCGTGCAGGCTCCGCGGCACCACCGTGGCCGCCAGCACCTGCGGTGGCATACTCGGCCGCCCGTTCGACGACGGGTACATGTCGGTGAACATCCCCGCCGGGAACAGCACCTCCCGGTGCTCCGCCAGGAACGCGAACACACTGCCTGCCGGGATCAACTCCCGGCAGGTCTCCCACGCATCCGGCCCGACCGGCTCGCCCACCCACTCACCCTGCATGATCCCAACACTGGCGTCGACCACCACACCAGAACCCGGACCCGCAAGATTTTCAGTGATCTTCCACCCGTGCTGCGCGTACAGCCATTCGTCCAGTCAAACCTACGGACGTCGGGTGGACACCTATGGACGGAAAGCGCCGATCTTCAGGTCGGGGGATGCCTACCGGATCTACCGGAGGCCGATCGAGGCCCGCAGGACCTCGCGGTTGAGCGTGGCGATGCTGTCCAGTGGGATGCCCTTCGGGCAGGCGACGGTGCACTCCCCGGTGTTGGTGCACCCGCCGAAGCCCTCGGCGTCCATGGCCTCGACCAGGTTGAGCGTGCGGCTCGCCCGCTCCGGGGCGCCCTGGGGCAGGCTGTTGAGGTGCACGACCTTCGCCGAGGTGAACAGCATGGCCGAGCCGTTGGGGCAGGCCGCGACACAGGCGCCGCAGCCGATGCAGGTGGCGTTGTCGAACGCGGTGTCCGCGACGGCCTTGGGCACCGGGGTGGAGTGCGCCTCGGGGGCGCTGCCCGTCGGGGCGCTGATGTAGCCGCCGGCCTGGATGATCCGGTCGAGGCCGGAGCGGTCCACCATCAGGTCGCGGACGACGCCGAACGCGACCGAGCGCCACGGCTCGACGTCGATGACGTCCCCGTCGGAGAACTCCCGCACATGCAGCTGGCAGGTGGTGGTCCGTTCCCGGGGGCCGTGGGCCTGGCCGTTGATGACCACTCCGCAGGCGCCGCAGATGCCCTCGCGGCAGTCGTGGTCGAAGCTGACCGGCTCCTCGCCCCGCAGGGTCAGCCGCTCGTTGAGCACGTCGAGCAGTTCGAGGAAGGACATGTCCGGGTTCGCGTCGGGCACCTCGTAGGTGACCATGCGGCCCGGTTCGTCCGGTCCGGCCTGGCGCCAGATCCGAAGGGTGAGCTTCACGGTCGGCTCCTCGTACAGTCGTGATCCATTGACCGGTACCGCCTCACGCGTAGTTACGCTGGGCGAGGTGGACGTGCTCGAACTCCAGAACCTCGCGGTGCAGCACCGGCGGGGTTTCCGTGCCGGCGAACTCCCAGGCTCCGACGTAGGCGAACCGGTCGTCGTCGCGAAGGGCCTCGCCGTCCGGGGTCTGGCTCTCGACCCGGAAGTGCCCTCCGCAGGACTCCTCGCGGTGCAGGGCGTCGACACACATCAGCTCGCCGAGTTCGAGGAAGTCCGACACCCGGTTCGCCCGCTCCAGGCTCTGGTTGACACTACCCGCGTCGCCCGGCACCTTGACCTGGCGCCAGAACTCCTCGCGCAGCTCCGGAAGGCGCCCCAGCGCCTTGCGCAGGCCGTCCTCGCTGCGCGCCATCCCGCACTCGTCCCACATGATCTCGCCGAGCTCACGGTGGAACGAGTCGACGGTGCGGTCACCGTTCACGGCGAGCAGGCGGGTCAGCCGGCCCGTCGCCTCGGCCGCCGTCTCCGCGACCGCGGGATGGCTCGCGTCGACCGCGCCCAGCTTCGTCGAGGCGATGTAGTCACCCAGCATGGGCGGCAGCACGAAGTAGCCGTCGGCGAGACCCTGCATCAGCGCGCTCGCGCCGAGACGGTTGGCGCCGTGGTCGGAGAAGTTCGCCTCCCCGATCACGAAGAGCCCCGGAATACTGCTCTGTAGATCGTAGCCCACCCACAGCCCACCCATGGTGTAGTGGACGGCCGGGTAGATCCGCATCGGCACCTTGTAGGGGTCCTCGGCGGTGATCCGCTCGTACATCTCGAACAGGTTGCCGTACTTCTCGCGGACCTTGTCCTCGCCCATCCGCTTGATGGCGTCGGCGAAGTCGAGGTAGACGCCGAGCCCGCCCGGACCCACGCCGCGACCGGCGTCGCACTGGTACTTCGCCGCCCGCGACGCGATGTCACGGGGGACCAGGTTGCCGAATCCCGGGTAGATCCGCTCGAGGTAGTAGTCGCGCTCGTTCTCCGGGATGGTGTCGGGCGAGCGGGTGTCGCCCGCCTTCTTCGGCACCCAGATGCGGCCGTCGTTGCGCAGCGACTCGCTCATCAGCGTGAGCTTGCCCTGGTAGTCGCCGGAGCGGGGGATGCAGGTCGGGTGGATCTGGGTGTAGCACGGGTTGGCGAAGTACGCCCCGCGCCGGTGCGCCCGCCAGATCGCGCTGGCATTGGAGTTCTTGGCGTTCGTCGACAGGTAGAACACGTTGCCGTACCCGCCGGTGGCGAGCACGACGGCGTCGGCGAGGTAGGTGGAGACCTGGCCAGTGACCAGGTCGCGGGCGACGATGCCGCGGGCGTGCCCGTCGATGACGATCAGGTCGAGCATCTCGGTGCGCGGGTGTATCTCCACGCCGCCGGCATCGATCTGCCGGGACAGCGCCTGGTAGGCGCCGATCAGCAGCTGCTGACCCGTCTGGCCCCGGGCGTAGAAGGTCCGCGAGACCTGCACGCCGCCGAACGAGCGGGTGTCGAGCAGGCCGCCGTACTCCCGGGCGAAGGGCACACCCTGCGCCACGCACTGGTCGATGATCTGGGTGGACGTCTGCGCGAGACGGTAGACGTTGGACTCCCGGGAGCGGAAGTCGCCACCCTTCACCGTGTCGTAGAACAGCCGGTGGACCGAGTCGCCGTCGTTGCGGTAGTTCTTCGCCGCGTTGATGCCGCCCTGCGCGGCGATGGAGTGCGCCCGGCGCGGCGAGTCCTGGTAGCAGAACTGGATGACCCGGTAGCCCTGCTCGGCGAGGGTGGCGCCGGCGGCGCCACCGGCGAGCCCCGTGCCGACGACGATCACGGTGTGGCGGCGCCGGTTGGCCGGGTTGACCAGCTTGGCGGTGAAGCGTCGCTTGTCCCAGCGTTGCTCGATCGGCACGTCCGGCGCCGCGGTGTCGGCGATGTCGGCACCGAGGTTGTAAAACGACATGTCAGCCCTTCCCATGCTTCCGGCACCGCGCCACGCAAGGTCGGCCGCGGAGCCGTCGGCTGTTCAATCCACCAGTGCAGTGACCCATCGGTGCAGTGACCCATCGGTGCAGTGACCCATCGGTGCAGTGACCCATCGGTGCAGTGACCCATCGGTGCAGTGACCCATCGGTCCAGTGCCGTGCCGTCAATCCACCAGGCCGGCGAGAACCGACACCGGGACGATCACGAATCCCACCGTGAGGAGAACCGCGAGGACATTGGCGGTGGCCTTGAAAACTCGGTCCCGTTTCGGGTTGTTGACACCGAGGGTCTGGGCCGCACTCCAGAAGCCGTGCTGGATGTGGAGCCCGAGGGAGATCATGGCGGCGATGTAGATGAGCGTGACCCACCACACGCTGAAACTCGACACGACGTTGTCGTAGGCGGCACCTTCGACCCCGTGTCGGTTGAGGGTCAGCGTCGTGAAATCGAGGATGTGGTACACGATGAACAACGCGAGGGTGATTCCACCGTAGCGCATCACATGCGTGGCATAACTGGCCCGGGCTCGTTGGCGGTGGACGTACTTTGTCGGCCGGGCCCGCAGGTCACGCCGGCTGAGCTGGTACGCGGACACCGTGTGCAGGCCCACGGCCAGCACCAGCACGACGCGTTGGATCCATAGGTACCACGTATCGTGCAGGACCGGCTCGCCGATCGTCCGGAGCCAGCCGGCGTAGTGGTCGAAGTCGTCGCGGCCAAAGAAAATCTTCAGGTTCCCGAGCATGTGAGCGATCAGGAACAGGAGCATCAGCAGCCCGGTGACGGCCATCACGGTCTTTTTGCCGATGGTTGACCGCCACAGGTTGCGCAGGACGGACGAAGATCGCGGGGGCCGCGGGGTGGGCGCAGGGGACGCCGACCGCGCCGGGGTTGTCACAGCCACGAGCGCACCCTAGAGCGCACTCCCTCCAGTGGTCCAAGACATGATAAACCTGGACTCGATAGTGCCGTCCTATCGACGTCTACGCTGGCGGCGTGCAGCTCCACCAGCTCGCCTATTTCGTCGCCGTCGCGGAGACCCGGCACTTCACCCGGGCCGCCCAGCGGGTGCATGTCGCCCAGCCGTCCCTGTCCCAGCAGATCCGCGCCTTGGAACAGGAGCTGGGCACACCTTTGTTTAACCGCGCGCGGGGGAACATCAGCCTGACCCCGGCGGGGGAGACGCTCCTGCCGCTCGCCCGGCGCATCCTCACCGATACCGAGACCGCCCGCCAGCGGGTCACCGAGCTGCTCGACCTACGCCACGGCACGGTGCGCCTCGGTGCCACCCCGAGTCTGTGCACCGGCTTCCTGCCCGACGTGCTGCGACTGTTCCACCAGCGGTACCCGGGCATCCGCCTGCTGGTCGAGGAAGGGGGATCACGCGACCTCGTCCGCGATCTGGCCGCGGGCAGCCTGGACCTGGCGTTGATCATCCTTCCGCTGCAGAGCAGCGACCCGGCCCTGGCGACCTCGCCGCTGATCCGCGAGAGCCTGGTCCTCGTCTCGTCGCTGGACGAGCCACCGATCGTCGCCGGACGCCCGCTGACCGTGGCCGATCTGCGTAACCACCCGATGGTGATGTTCCGCCGCGGCTACGACCTGCGGGAGGCCACCGTGACGGCCTGCCGGGAGGCCGGATTCGAGCCGATTTTCGCGATCGAGGGCGGGGAGATGGACGCCGTGCTCGGTTTCGTCGCGGCGGGTCTGGGCAGCGCGGTGATTCCGAGCACGGTCGCCCACCGGCTCGGCATGCGGGTCACCCCGTTCGTGCTCCCGGGGCTGCAACGCACCATCGGGCTGGCGCGTCGCCGCGACGTCGAGCCGACCCGTGCCGCCGTCGAGCTGCAACGGGTCCTGTGGGAGTACCTCCGCGACGCCGCGGCCTCGGGCAACCTTCCCGACGGCACCCGGCTCCTCGCCGGACCGACCTCCGCCGGCACGTGATCTGTCATCTTCGGGCTCTCGTGCAACGTATTCGATGAGGCAGACTTTTCATGGCGTGACGATCAGGTTCTTTTCGCGTGAATCGCCATCGCTTTTTCTGGTTCGGCGTGTGGTCCGCCTGTCCACCGAGCCCATTTTTTCCGCCCACCCGCACGCGATCCGGTCGGGTGGGCTTAAAGTTGTGCGAGCGGTCGTAGATCGGGCGGTTTCCGGTCTACGGGGACTGGCTGCGGGGATGACTGGCTGCGGGGACGACTGTCAACGCGCGGTTCGCGTGAACTGGCGCCAGTGCACAACGGGGGCAGCGTCGGAGCTGCCGTCGACCTCGAACACACGGGAGGCGATATGAACAGCGTCGACATTGCCCTGAAGGAATCGCTCGAGATAAGCGGGGCGCTTGGGGTTGCCCTCGTCGACTTCACCAGTGGAATGACCCTCGGAACGGCCGGTAACACGCATGTGATCGACCTTGAGATCGCCGCGGCCGGAAACACCGAGGTCATCCGGGCGAAGATTCGGACGATGGAGAGTCTCGGGCTTCAGGACACCATCGAGGACATCCTGATTACGCTGGGTCGCCAGTACCATCTGATCCGGTTGTTGCAGAGCCATTCCGGCCGTGGCCTGTTCCTCTATCTGGTGCTCGACAAGCCGCGCGCGAACCTCGCGCTGGCCCGTCATCGGCTGCGCGCCGTCGAGTCGCAGCTCGACGTCTGAGTGCTTCCGGGGCCCGATCGGGCGGCGCGTCCTCGCCACGGGCCTGGTGCCGGCGCGCCGGTGACCGGACGACGGTGATAGGGATATGACGTGAATATGAACGTGCCGGCGCTGCGGATCCGTGGCGGCGTGCTGGTCGGTCCGACGGAGGTCCGTGACGAGGTCTGGGTCGTCGATGGCCGGATCACCTTCTCCGCCCCCACCGGCGCGGCGGCCCGGGACGTACGGACGGTCTCCGGATGGGTGTTGCCCGGCCTCGTCGACGCTCACTGCCATGTCGGCCTCGCCGCGCACGGCGCCGTCGACAGGCCCACCGCCGAGCAGCAGATCATCACCGACCGGGCGGCGGGCGCGCTGCTGCTGCGCGACGCCGGTTCCCCGGCCGACACCCGGTGGATCGATGCCCGTGACGACCTGCCCCGGCTGGTGCGGGCCGGCCGGCACATCGCCCGGCCCCGGCGATACCTCCGCAACTACGCGGCGGAGGTCGAGCCGGCCGACCTCGTCGCCGAGGTCCTCGCGCAGGCCGGCCGGGGCGACGGGTGGGTGAAGCTCGTCGGCGACTGGATCGACCGCGGGCTGGGCGACCTGGCGCCGTGCTGGCCCGCGGACGTGGCGAAGGCCGCGATCGACGCGGCGCACGCCGCCGGAGCCCGGGTCACCGCCCACTGCTTCGCCGAGGACTCCCTCGCGGATCTGGTCGAGGCAGGGATCGACTGCATCGAGCACGCCACCGGTCTCACCGAGCGCACGATCCCGCTGTTCGCCGAGCGGGGGGTCGCCATCGTGCCAACCCTGGTGAACATCGCGACCTTCGAGGACATCGCCGCGGGCGCCGAGGCGAAGTTCCCCGCCTACGCCCGGCACATGCGTGCCCTGTACGCCCGGCGCCATGACACGGTGCGGGCGGCCTACGACGCCGGCATCCCGATCTTCGTCGGTACCGACGCCGGGGGAAGCCTCCCGCACGGGCTGGTCGCCGCCGAGGTGGCCGAGCTTCGCCTGGCCGGGCTGCCGGCGGCGGCCGCGCTCGACGCGGCGACCTGGGGGGCCCGCTCCTGGCTCGGTTATCCGGGCCTGTCCGAGGGCGCCTGGGCCGATCTGGTGGTGTATCCGAGCGACCCGCGGGCCGACGTCGCGGTGCTCGGCGCCCCGGACCTCATCGTTCTGCGCGGACGGCCGGTCTCTGCCTGAACGTCCCCGCGTCCCCCGGGTATGCGGCTGGTCAGCGGGGAGCATCGAGGACCTGCCGGACCTTGTCCAGCAGGGTGCGTTCGGAGAAGGGTTTGGTCAACAGCGATACCCCCGGGTCCAGCTTCCCCTGCGCGGTGAGGACGGGATCGGCGTATCCCGACATGTAGAGCACCCGGATGCCGGGTTGCTGGGCCCGGATGCGGTTCGCGAGCTCCCTGCCCTGCATGCGCGGCATGATCACGTCCGTGAGCAGCAGGTGGATGTCGCCCCGGTGCTCGATCGCGATCGAGCACGCGTCGAGGGCGGTGGAAGCCGCCAGCACCTCGTAGCCGTTGCGGCTCAGGATCCGCCGGGCGACCTCGAGCAACGCGGCATCGTCCTCGGCGATCAGGACCGTCTCGCCGTGCCGGGCGGGCTCGGAGTCGGCCGGTCGTTGCCCGGCCGGATCCTGCGACAGGTTCCGCATAAAATCACCGCAGTAGGTAATTTACCGGTGGCATTTAGTGGCCAGAGGAACCGTAGCATCGCTTTCGGTGAGTCGCCACCGCGCCGGCCAGGCCGCTTCAGCCCGGCCAGGCCGCGGAGGTCACGGCCTGGCACAGGATCTCGGTGAACGGCCGCGGGTCGAGGCCGGCCGCGTCGAGCCAGGAACCGGAGTAATACGTGTCGGCGTACCGTTCGCCGCCGTCGCAGATCAAAGTGACCACGCTGCCGCGGTGACCGGAGGACACCAGCTCGCAGGCGAGCCGTACCGCGCCCCAGAGGTTCGTCCCGGTGGAGGCACCCGTCCGGCGGCCCGTCAGCGTCTCCAGGAACAACATGGCCGCGACGGACGCCGCGTCGGGCACAGTGATCATTCGGTCGACGATGTCGGGGAGGAAACTCGGCTCCACCTGTGGGCGGCCGATGCCCTCGATGCGGGAGTGCCCGCCGGTGACGTGCGGGTCGCCGGTGGACCAGGCGCGGTGGAACACCGAGCCCTCGGGATCGACGACGCACAGCGCGCAGTTGTGCTGCCGGTACCGCAGATAACGCCCGATCGTGGCGCTGGTGCCCCCGGTGCCGGCACCGACGACGATCCAGGTGGGGATGGGATGGCGCTCCAGCGCCATCTGATTGAAGATCGATTCGGCGATGTTGTTGTTGCCGCGCCAGTCCGTCGCTCGTTCCGCGTAGGTGAACTGGTCCATGTAGTGACCGTTCGTGGCCTCGGCCAGCCGCCTGGCCTCCGCGTACACCGTGGTGGCGTCCGCCACCAGGTGGCAGCGACCCCGCTCACGTTCGATCAGGGCGATCTTCTGCGTGCTGGTCGAGGCGGGCATGACGGCGATGAAGGGGAGCCCGAGCATGCGGGCGAAGTAGGCCTCCGAGACCGCCGTCGACCCGGAGGAGGCCTCGACGATCGTCGTCCCCTCCCGGATCCAGCCGTTGCACAGCCCGTAGAGGAACAGCGACCGGGCCAGGCGGTGCTTCAACGAGCCGGTGGGATGCGTCGACTCGTCCTTCAGATAGATGTCCACGCCCCGTTCCGCCGGCCACAGGTGCAGGGGGAACAGGTGGGTGTCCGCCGACCTGTTGGTGTCGGCCTCGACTCGGCGAATGGCCTCCCGAGTCCATCGGACGTCCTGTCTGGTGGGTGCATCACTCATGCCCTTCCCGTTCCCCGGATCATGCTTGGATGAAGATCTTTGTTCTTTCCGCCCGCCTTCGTCGATTCGTTGATCTGTGAGCTGTTTGTCTCTTATGGGTTATCGATGCGGTTGCGGGCTCTGTATCCGCAAGTTACCGGTTCGATGGTCGAGATGCGCCGTCCGTGGGTCGCCCCTACCGTCAAGCTATGCCGGTTACTCAAGGTTCCGGTGTGCTGCCGGCCCGTCGGATCGTGTTCGTCCATGCTCATCCCGACGACGAGACGATCGCGACCGGGGCGACGATGGCCCGCTACGCCGCCGATCCCGACACCCAGGTGGTCCTTGTCACGTGCACGCTGGGCGAGATGGGCGAGGTGCTGGTCCCCGAGCTGACCAACCTGCGGGCGGACCGCGCGGACCAGCTCGGCGGATACCGGATCGGGGAGCTGGAACAGGCGTGTACCGAGCTCGGCGTCACCGACTACCGCTTCCTCGGGGGCGCCGGTCGTTGGCGGGACAGCGGCATGTTGGACAGCCCCGCGAACGACGACCCGCGCTGCTTCTGGCGGGCGAACATGGACGACGCGTCCGAGGCGCTCGTGCGGATCGTGCGGGAGGTCCGGCCGCAGGTGATCGTGACCTACGACGCGATCGGGGACTACGGTCATCCCGATCACATCAGGGCGCACGACGTCACCGTCCGGGCCTTCGCCGACGCGGCCGATCCGGACTTCGCTCCCGACGCGGGTCCGACCTGGCAGGTCTCGAAGTTGTACGAGACGGCGCTGTCCCACTCCGCGGTCGAGTCCGCGGTGGACCGCATCTGGCGGTCCGACCTGGCGAAGACGGTCCCCGAGGGGATCACGATGCCCTCGGACATGCTGCTGTCGGTTCCCGATACCAAGGTCACCACGACGATCGAGGCGCCGGGCTTCTTCGCCGCGAAGATCGCGGCAATGCGGGCCCACCGCAGCCAGATGACCGTGGACGGATTCTTCTTCGCTCTGGTCGACGGGAACGGCCGGTCGGCGAAGGCCACCGAGAACTTCGTGCTGGCCCGGGGGGCGGTGGGCCCGGGCTCGGGTTCCGGCGTGGAAACCGACCTGTTCGACGGAGTGGCGACGCGCTGATGCCGGAACGGACCGCGAACGGACCGCGGGAGGGAATCCTGATGTACACCGGGAACATCATGTACGCCAGGGTCGGGGACCGCCTCGTCGTGCGTAATTCGGCAACAGGTCGTACCGAGCGCCACGGTGTGATACTCAAGATTCGCGGCGAGAGCGGCCGAGCGCCGTTCATCGTCCGGTGGGACGACGGCCGCGAATCGTGGTACATCCCGGCCGCCTATGAATCGGTCGAGCTACGTCCCAGCCGCGACCGGCGGCCCGGCTGAGGACCCCCTCGGGTGGAGGGGTGCCGCCCACTGAATCATTGCCGGCGGGCGGCACCCGGCGTCACCTCCGGAGCCTACTGCCCGGAGTAGAGCTGTTTATAGCGGGCGCCCGCCTGCCGGTTCAGGTAGAGACACGTGGCGCTGAGCGGTCGGTACAGGTTCGAACCGACGTTGTTCGGGTCGCAGTTGTTGAAGTAATACTCGTAGGCCAGCCCCTTGCCGGCATGGGCCACGAACCAGTCGTACATCCACTGGATGTAATTGGCGTTGTCACCGCCACCGTTGTTGCCGCTGGTACTCACCACCCCCCATTCGCCGACGCCGAAGAGCTTGTTGTGCGCGCGGGCGAAGTTGAACCAGTAGTTCAGCCCACCGGGGGCGTTGGCCTGGGCGTCGAACTCGGCCTTTGTCCGGGACGGCGGCCAGTGGTCGTACGCGTCGAGGCCGACCCCGTCCACCCAGGCGTCGCCCGGATACATGTCCATCGGGTTGTGGCTCGGCGGGTTCTGCGAGTAGTGAGCGTTGAGGCACCAGCACAGGGTGGGGTCCGGCTCCGCGGTCGAGTTGATGGCGTCCGCGACGTGGCGCCAGCAGTTGACGTAGTCCTTGGGGTTGGTGGCGGACCATTCGTACCAGTCGCCGTTGCCCTCCCAGGCGATTCGCAGGTAGGAGTTCTGCCGGCCGTAGGCGTTCAGTACGCGGCCGAAGGTCTTCCAGTACTCGTCGTAGGCCCCGGTGGCGCAGGTCGCGTTGCTGGCACCGATGTGCTCCGGGAAGGGGGGGATGGAGATGATCAACCGGCCGGGCCAGTTGGCGAAGGTGCGCAGCAGATCCACCGGCTGGCTGACGTTCGCCCAGCTGTTCCGGGTGGTGTAAAGCAGGGTGAAGTCACAGGGCGCCCCGCGCCAGGTGCAGAACGCCTCCAGGTTCTGCTGGTTCATCACCGGATCGGGATAGGTTCCGGTCAGCCACCCTTTGCCCGAGCGGGGCCCGGCGTAGGACGGCGGGGCCGGCGGCGGGTTCGCTCCGGTGGTGACCTCCGCCCGGTCGAAACCGACGTTGTTGCCCTGCGAGGAGGTGTTGCGCTGCCCGGTATTCGTCAGGGTCAGGGTGTGCGTGCCGGCGGCGAGCTTGTCCGAGCTGTAGAACAGGGTGATGCTCGAGGTCGGCGCGTAGGTGTCGACGTTGACCGGCTGGCCGCCGTCCAGGCGGATCGTGCTGAATCCCCCGATCGGGCCCTTGGCGCCGTAGATGTTGATCTGCGTTCCGCTGAAACGGATCGTGGCGACCGCGCCGGCGGTCGCCGAGTAGTAGAAGCTGTTGTTCGGGGAGGTAATGCAGCCGGTGCACTTCGTCCACCCGGTCGAGTAAGAGACCTGGTTGGTGCCGGTGCCGATCGTCGTGTCCTCGATGGTGAGCGCCGTGGGCACCGGCGGTGTCGGCGGGGGCGGCGCCACCTCGTTGATCGCCTCGGCGCGGTCGAAGGCGACGTCGTAGCCCCGGGACGCGGCATTGCGCTGGTGCAGGTTGGTGATCTGCACTGTGTGGGTGCCCGCGGTGAGCGTGTTCGAGGTGAAGATCGAGCTCGCGACCGCGACCGTAGCGAAGGTGTCGACGAGCTCCGGGGTGCTGCCGTCGATGCTGATCGCGGCCTGGCCGCTCCACGGCCCCTTGACCCCGAAGATGGTCACCCGCGTGCCGATGAACTGGAACGAGGCGACGCTGCCGTAGGTCGACGAGTACCGGAAGCCGTCGTCGAGGGGCCCGGCTATGCACCCGGTGCACCGGGTCCACGTCCCCGTGTAGGAGACCTGGTTGAGCCCGGTGCCGATGGCGCTGTCCTCGATGATCGTCGGGGCCTGCGCGCGGGCAGGTCCGGTCAATGCCCCGGTCATCAGGGCCACGGTGAGGGTGAGTAGCAGCCCGCCGATCCGGTGGCGACGTGCTCGAGTCCGCGCGTGACGGCCGTTCGAATATCTCCTGGGCTGGGACGCTGTCCCGTCCCGTTTGTTCTCTGTGCGCATTCTCCAGTCCTGTCCTGGGTTGTGGAACGCGTGTCGAGCTTGTCGATGAAAGCTGACTCATCAACCAGGAAGGAAGCTAGATCAATGGTTCGCGGGCATGGTCGAACGTCGTTGTCCGGAGATTCGACGCGCACTTCTCCAGGCGTGGGCGAAGACTTGTGACGTCGTCCTTCCCGGCGGTTCGGGTGGAACGTGCACAGCCGGATTGCGCAGATTCTCCGCTCGCGGCGGCGGTGTCACCGGTTCTGGCGGTTCCTTGGGGTCGGCGCAGGAAAATCGTGATCCGTTCGGCCCGGTCGGTCAACGCCCGCGCGGGAATGCCGATACCTTTGTAGCCGAAGGTGCGACCTACCTCCGGTACGCCTGCGGTCTGAGTGCCTGCGGTCAGAGTGCCAGCGGTCAGAGCAGGGTGCCGAAGACCTGCGTCCAGTAGCGACCATACTCGCCGCCGGTGGCCTGCCCGACGCCGATCTGGCGCAGCCGCGGGATGAGGATGTTCGCCCGGTGGCCGGGGCTGTTCATCCATCCCGTCACCACCTCGTCCGCGCTGCTCTGGCCGGCGGCGATGTTCTCGGCGACCTGGGCGTAGCGGTAGCCCAGAGCGCTCACCCGGTCGGACACCGTGCGTCCCTCCGGGCTGGTGTGCGCGAAGAAGCCACGGGTCGCCATGTCCACGCTGTGCGCCTCCGCGGCGGCGGCCAAGCGGTCGTCGACGGTCAGCGGCGCGAGACCCTCCCGGGCGCGCTCGGCATTGGTGAGCGTGACGACCCGCGCGAGCACGAGGGTCA